>WLCR01000078.1 GCA_009705235.1 Actinomycetota bacterium
CGGGAGCATCCATCGTTGGGATCTCTACTTTTGTTGAAGCTTTCTTAACCGCACGCTTGCGCGGTGTTTTAGGCTCAATCGCCATGGCACCAAATCCTTTGTGTCTGCTATGCAGACTGTCTTCTTAAAAAATCCTGTTGGGTTTTCCGTACCGTTCGCGCTGGGCTTGTTTCGCGATTGATCGCGAGCCGCGCTGAACTAGTGCCCTAATTATGGCAGAGCCAGGGCGTTTTGCCTATTTACCCCCGTAAACGAGCGTGAACATTTTGCAGCAAGCCAATCCCGATCAAGGTGGCAAACATCGAAGAGCCACCATAGGAAATAAACGGCAATGGGACACCTGTCATCGGCATCAACCCCAAAGTCATTCCTATGTTTTCAAAGATCTGGAATGCAAACCAGGCAATAACTCCGGTACACACCAATCGTCCAAAGGGGTCATTGGTTCGACGCGCAATTGAAAAACCGCGCATAAGTAAAATTAGATACAAAATCAAAATTCCACCACTACCTATAAAACCTAGTTGTTCGCCAGCAACTGTGAAAATAAAGTCTGTTTGTTGCTCCGGCACAAACCGTCCACTTGTTTGCGGACCATTAAATAATCCAGTACCAATTAATCCACCTGATCCCACAGTGATGCGAGCTTGGCGCAATTGATAGCCAGCACCTTGTGTATCGGCATTAGGATCCACGAAAGTTTGTAAACGATTTACTTGGTACTCACTAATAACGCCCGCTTTTACCGCTACAAATCCACCCAAGACAGCCAGCAGTAGCAAGCCAACAACCCAACGTGCTGGCACACCCGACACAGCGATGATCGTTACTACTGCTGCTGAAATAATCAACACAGTTCCCATGTCGGGTTGAACAATTATTAACAAGACAGGAATTGCAGCAACTGCTAAAGATTGCAAAACATCATTCGTCGTTGGTCCATCACTGTCATGTGAACGCTCTGACAAAATCATCGACATTCCAATAATAATTGCAATCTTTGCTAACTCTGCAGGTTGAATTTGGAACCCACCGGGTAATGCAATCCACGCTTTGGCACCATTGATTTCAGCACCTAAACCAGGAATCAAAACAACAATTAATCCAAGTACACCAGCTCCCCACAAAAATGGCGTATATGCGCGCAGTAACCGGTAATCAATAACAGTTACGGCGTATGCCAACACCAAACCAATCAAGATATTGATGATGTGACGCTTCAAGTAATACTGGCCATCTAAACCATTGCGCGTGTACCAATCTCGGGTTGCAGCCCACACAAGCAAGGTTCCGACAAAAAGTAGCAGACCAACAACAGCGGTTAATACGGGATCAAATCCATGAACGATGGATTGACGACTGCGTCGATACAAACGTTGGCGAGCCTGAATCTGACTCACTTGGTCGCCTCCTTGGGCTTGGTTGCAGGTGAAATCTTAGGCAAAAGAGTTGGCGGTTTTCCTTGTGGGAACAACGCCGCGCCAGGCACAACTTTGTTGCCTGTGACACCAAATAATGTTGAGTAAATCTGGCGAACTCCAACACCAGATGTTGATGCACCAAAACCGCCTTGTCCCACCATCATGACAACTGCATAACGAGGGTTCTTGCTTGGCGCAAAAGATGCAAACCAGGATGTGTCATCTTTTAGAGTTCCATTTGGATTTCTACCAAAGACCTGACCAGTACCAGTCTTTCCGCTAACTTCAATTGGAAATCCCGCAAACACTCCTGCGCCAGTTCCACTGACAACCACTTCTCGTAAGGACTTTTGCAAGAACTTAATTGTTGACGGTGCAGCAGTTAATGTCCCTAGTTTTTTAGGTGTAAATTTTTGAACAACAGTTCCATCAGTTTTCACTACCGCCTTAGCAACAAGTGCTTGCCAAATTGTTCCGCCATTGCCAATTGCTGCATACATCTGAGTTAGTTTAAGTGGGGTCACAACTGTGTCACCTTGGCCAATAGAAAAGTTAACCGCGTCTCCGGCTCGAACCTTGTCACCATCAACACAGTTTTCAGCAGCTAACTGCAACAAGAACGGTGTCTGTTGTGCCTTGGTTGCGCGCTCTTTATAGTTGCAATAGAAATCCTTATTCTGTTGGTACCAACTCTTCTTGTATGCACGGTCAGCAAGGCGCGATGTGGATTCGGTTGGCAAATCAATTCCAACCTTTTGGGTAATTTTAAATGACTGGGCCGCCTTGAAGAAGTAATCATTAGGGCTTGATTTTGGTCGTAAACCACCATCTCGAAGCCATTCGTCAAAGGCGATCTGATACCAAATGGTGTCGCAAGAAACTGCAATCGCCTTGGTCATATTCATGCTTCCCTGATTTTTACTATCAAAGTTCTGAAATGCTCGAGTACCGACCTGCACCTGCGAAGGACAGCTATACGTTGCGTTTAGGTTATAACCGGCAGCTGCTGCTGCAACAACTGATACGACTTTAAATGTTGATGCTGGTGCAAATAAACCTTGTAGCGCACGATTAAGCGCCGGTACAGATTTCTTTTCACTAAACAAATCGGTTGCTTGCTGAACAGTCAATCCTCTTTCCCAGGCATTGGGGTCATAGGTTGGATAAGAAGCAAGTGCCAATATCCGTCCAGTTTTTATATCCATAACTACCGCCGCGCCAGAATCAGATGTGTATCCATTTGCTCGACCACGCAGAACTGCGTCCTTGAGAGCTTTTTCTGCCGATGCCTGCAGTCGAACATCCAAACTTGTTACTAAGTGATCGCCTGCAACAGGTTTGGTATTTTGGCTTTCACGGGTAACAGATTCTTTACGATCAACAATTACTGTGCGAATTCCTGGTTCGCCACGCAAATATGAATCGTATTGAATTTCAAGTCCAGTCTTACCAATTGTTTCACTACGGAAATATTTGTTGCCGTTTCCTTGTAATAAATCTGATTCGGTCAGGGGTCCTACGTAGCCCAGAACATGTGCTGCGTTCACATCCAAATAACTTGGATAACTTCGGATTGCAACAGGTTGTGCATCAACACCTGGAAAAGAATCTGAACGCTCAACTATCTGCAAGGCAATATCAGGATCGGCTGACTTTGTAATCGGAATTGGTTGGAATCTAGATCCCTGCCAGCATCCAGCCTTTGCTCCCTTAGGGAGCTCACCACACAATCTAGTATTTTGATAAATATCTTTATACTTTAATTTCAACAGAGCTGCCAAGCGTTTCATTACGCCAACGCCTTTATCCTCCAATTTATCAATAGCAATTCGATCAATTGTGATTGCTAAGCCCGCCTTATTCATGGCTAATGGGACGCCAAATCCATCAACAATTAAGCCACGCGTGGCAGGAGCAACGACATCACGGCTTTGGATACTTAATGCTGCATCACGATATTTTGGTCCGGCTGCAACCTGTAAATAAAAGAGGCGACCAAATAATGCCACCATCAAGGACACAATGAGGATTTGAACTACAAGTAAGGAAAGCCGGGATTTGTTGTTCATAAAGTAGACCGTGAATCAAAAACTAATGCATGCAAACGGCTAAATACCGGCAAAACAATGGGTGAAATCAGCAATGCCCACAGACTCATTCCAAACAAAGTAATGAGAACTTGAATAAATGAACCGACAGAAACCCCTAGTAATGCTCCCGTTGCGACATATGCGATTTCTACCAAGAGATTTGCTATAACCACAAAGAAAATAATGCCGATTGCATTCGCTTGAACATTGTCATCGCCGTAACCGATGTAAGAAATCGCATATCCTGAAATCAACATGAGTAAAGTCCATTGACCAAATGGCCCAGAAGTACTCTGAGACAAATCCATTAAAAAGCCCGCTGCAAATCCAATAACCGCTGCGACTTCTGTTTCACTCAAAACCGCCCACGTAAAGGCAAAGATTAGCAAGAGTGAAAAACCGCCGCCCGGTAAACGAAACTGCGAGATGACTGATTCTTGAATTACATAAATGATAAGAAAGATAGGCGCAGCAATTGAAATCTGGCGAGTAAACATTGTGGCTACTTAGTAGGTGTTGGTGATGGAGTTACGAAAACAGTAACCGTGGGGATTGGTTTAACTCGTGGCTTTACCGGAACCAATGAATCCCCTGGATTGGATTTTGAGCCAGTAACAACAACTGCTACAACTCCGAGTGTTGAAAAATTCGTGTAGTAACGAATAGTCGCAGTTTGCGCTACCGCTCCTGCTGAGTTATCTACCCCTGTTACATATCCCAGAGGAACACCAGGAACAAAGGGGCGATTTGCAATGCTTCCGCGGGAAAGCAATACATCGCCTTCCTTAATGGTGGTGGAATTATCCAACAATTGCAGGCTTGCAGAGCGTGTTCCACGACCGTTCAGGATTCCGATCTGCTGGGTGCCAGCAATTCGTGCACCAATCCGAAAACTTGGATCACTAGCTAGTTGAATGAGTGCGGTATTTGGATACACATCTTTTACAACACCAGCAATTCCATATTGCGACAAAACGGTCATGTTCTTCTTGATTCCAGCGTTTGTTCCAGAATCAATTGTGATTGTTTGCGAAAATGACTGGCTAGATCCGTGGCTAATTACCTTAGCGTTAACAACTTTATAGCCTGCAGTTCCGGCTAAATCCAAAATGCTTTTTAACTGTTTTAGTAAAACATCTGCATTCTTACGATTTATCAACTGCTGCTTCAAATTCGCGTTTTCAGCTTTCAGCTTTTCTATCTGATTTCGGGTTCGACCCAAGTGGGTAACATCAGAAAAGAAGTTCTTAACCGGAGTCAAAACAACACTGCCCGCTCGCTGAAATGGAGACATAATCGTTTGTGAGCCTTGCTTGAAATTATCAATGACTTTTACGCCACGTAGATCCAAGGTAATAAGGAACAAAGAGGTGACCATTAAAATCACCAACAACAAACGCGCGCGTCCACCATTACGCATTAATGAAAGACCTTATCGACGAGGCTCGGAGATTAGAACCTTCTCAAGAGCTTCAAACTCTTCGATGCACTTTCCAGAACCTTCAGCAACAGCATCCAATGGACGCTCTGCAATATGAATTGGCATTCCGGTTTCTTTGCGAAGGCGCTCATCTAGACCTTTAAGAAGTGCTCCGCCACCAGTAAGCACGATGCCGCGATCCATTAGATCTGATGCAAGTTCTGGTGGTGTCTTATCAAGTGTGCTCTTTACTGCATTAATAATTGCATTGACTGGCTCTTCAAGAGCCTTGCGAATTTCAGCAGCTGAAACAACGATTGTCTTTGGAAGACCTGTGGCTAAATCGCGCCCACGAATTTCTGCATCATTTTCTCCAGCGAGTGGATAAGCAGATCCGATCGCCATTTTGATTTCTTCTGCGGTGCGCTCACCAAGAAGTAGTGAGAATTCACGCTTAACCCAGTTAATAATCGATTGATCTAGCTCGTCGCCACCAACACGGATTGACAGTGATGTAACGATTCCTCCCAATGAAATAACAGCAACTTCTGTTGTACCGCCACCGATATCTACAACCATATTGCCTGTTGGCTCGTGGATTGGAAGACCAGCACCGATTGCCGCTGCCATTGGCTCTTCAATTATGTAGACCTTGCGAGCACCTGCTGCATAACCAGCATCTTTAACCG
>WLCR01000079.1 GCA_009705235.1 Actinomycetota bacterium
GATATCGAAATCTGGGTGAATAAAATTGGCACATCATCATTTGGTGTGACCTATGAAATGAAAAACGGAGACGAACTTGTGGCAGTTGTTAAGACTGTTCAGGTTACTGTTTCCATGGATACTAAAAAGTCACGGCCCCTCAATGATGCGGAGCGCGACTTCCTTAACAAATACCTGGAGAACTAACGATGGCACATCTAGCATCACGTGAAGAACGCCCTTGGTGGAGAGACGCAGTTACATATCAGATCTATCCACGCTCATTCGCTGATGCAAATGGCGATGGTATTGGTGATGTCGAAGGTATCCGTTCACGTCTTCCGTATTTAAAGTCTTTAGGTATTGATGCAATTTGGATTTCTCCTTGGTATCCATCACCACAACATGATCACGGGTATGACGTATCTGATTACATGGATATCGAACCCGCATATGGAACATTGGCACAAGCTGAACAACTGATTAAAGAAACTCATGATTTTGGAATTAAATTTATTGTTGACATTGTTCCTAACCACACATCAAGTGATCACAAATGGTTTCAGCAAGCTCTTGCGGCAAAGCCTGGATCACCAGAGCGCGACCGTTACATGTTCCGCGATGGCAAAGGCGAAAACGGAGACCTGCCTCCTAATAACTGGGAAGCAGTGTTTGGCGGACCAGCTTGGCAACGTGTTATCGAAGCTGACGGAACTCCGGGGCAGTGGTATTTACATCTTTTTGCAATTGAACAGCCTGACCTTAATTGGGAAAACCAAGAAGTTAAGGATCATCTAGAAGATGTTTTGAAGTTTTGGTTAGACCGTGGCGTGGATGGATTCCGTATTGATGTTGCACACGGAATGATCAAAGAAGAGGGCCTGCCAGATATTCGCATTGATCCAACCGCAACAATGCTTGGCACCGAACACAAACCATTCTGGGATCAAGAAGGCGTGCATGATATTTATCGATCATGGCGCAAAATCTTTGATTCATACCCTGGGGATCGCATGGCCGTTGCCGAAGCATGGGTTAGTCCTGCTTCACGCATCGCCCGTTACGTACGCCCAGATGAACTTCAGAACTCATTTAACTTTGAAATGCTTACAACTTTGTGGGATGCCAAAGAAATCCGCACAAAGATCGATAACTCAATCGAAGCGTTAGCAGAAGTTGGCGCACCTACTTCGTGGGTGTTTAACAACCATGATGTTGTCCGATCAGTTGACCGTCTAGATCTTGGATTAACAAATCACGGCGATACAACTTTTTCACGTCAAGGTGATCCAAAGAAGCTAAACATTGCCCGCGGAACATTGCGTGCGCGCAGTGCAACTTTGATGACACTTGCTTTGCCTGGTGGAACGTACTTGTACCAAGGCGAAGAGCTTGCATTGCCTGAAGTTCGCGATCTTCCTGAAGATCGTTTAACTGATCCACGGTGGAAGATGAGCGGTTACTTGGATCGTGGCCGTGATGGTTGCCGCGTTCCATTGCCTTGGTCATCTGATCCAAAGGGTGGATTTGGTTTTTCCACTAATGATTCATTGAAATTAAATGAAACGTGGTTGCCACAATCTGAATGGATGGGAAAATACGCAGTTGATACACAAGATGGTGTTGAAGGTTCAACGTTGACTATGTATCGCGAAGCACTTGCAATCCGTAAGGCTGAGGCAGGTTTGGGCGATGGGCCTATGGAATGGATCGAAGCAGGTAAAGATGTAGTTGCATTTGAACGCCCAGGAGATTTCGCCTGCTACATCAACTTTGGTACACCAATTCAATTGCCAAGTAATAGCCAAATCTTGATAGCAAGTGGTCCTGTGACAGGACATACGTTGCCAACTGATACAGCAGTATGGGTGCGACTGGTTCCTTAATGGCAACCACAAGACGAATTCATCCCGCATGGATTGCTGCGATTGTTACCTTCTTTACCCTTGTTGCAACGGCTGGTTTTAGATCAGCACCCTCTGTATTAATCGTTCCACTTGAGGATGCATTTGGTTGGGGACGTGACCAGATTTCACTTGCGATCGCTATCAATGTTTTGTTGTATGGATTGACCGCGCCATTTGCAGCCGCGTTAATGGAACGTTTCACCGTGCGTAAAGTTGTTATGGCAGCATTAACAACTGTTAGCACTGGTGCATTTTTAACAACATTTGTGCATGCACCATGGCAGTTAGTTCTGACATGGGGCGTAATCGTAGGTATTGGTACTGGTTCAATGGCATTGGTGTTTGCAGCCACTGTTGCAAATCGTTGGTTTGTTAAGCGTCGCGGATTAGTTGTTGGTGGATTAACTGCCGCAGCTGCAACTGGCCAGTTAGTTTTCTTGCCAGGACTAACAGCCCTTTCTGGTTCGTACGGTTGGAAAGCCATTGGTTTAACAATCGGAGCAGCCTCATTGTTAATGGTTCCTTTTATTTACTTATTCCTTAAAGAAAAGCCAACTGATCTGGGAGTCACACCCTATGGCGCACCCGCTGATTGGCAGCCTCCGGTTCAATCAACCATGAACGCTGCTAAATTGGCAATTGTTACTTTGAAAGAGGCAAGTGCGCATAAAGATTTCTGGATTTTGTTTGGTACTTTTTTTGTCTGTGGTCTTTCTACAAGTGGATTAATTGGTACTCACTTCATTCCTGCTGCCCATGATCATGGGATGGGCCAGGTAGTTGCAGCTAGCTTATTGGCCATGATTGGTGTCTTTGATGTGATTGGCACATTAGCTTCTGGTTGGTTAACTGATAAATACGATCCAAGAAAGCTTCTATTTTTCTATTATGGACTTCGTGGTCTTTCTCTGTTCTTGCTTCCATCAATTTTGTTTTCAACTGTCCACCCTTCAACCCTTGTATTTGTAATCTTCTATGGCCTGGATTGGGTGGCAACCGTGCCGCCTACGGTGATGTTGTGTCGAACAATTCTGGGACCAGAGAAGGCAACAGTGATTTATGGATGGGTCTTTGCAGCTCATCAAATAGGTGGTTCTATTGCAGCTTTCGGTGCAGCGGTGTTGCGCGTGAAATTGGGAGATTACGCCGTAGCCTTTTATATAAGTGGCGCTATGTGCTTAGTCAGTAGTTACTTCGTATTACAGATTGCAAAAGGCAAGAGCACCGCTAGCCTTCAAACATGAGTAACTTTTACGAACAAGTTGGCGGTGAGAAGTTCTTTGCAGATTTGGTATCTCAGTTTTACGCTGTTGTTGCAACCGATCCAATTTTGCGTCCGATGTATCCAGAAAATGATTTGCAAGGTGCGGCACAACGCTTGCAGTGGTTTCTAGAACAGTATTGGGGCGGACCAGATACATATCAAGAAAATCGCGGACATCCACGTCTTCGTATGCGCCATGCACAATTTCCGATTAATGCAGCAGCTCGTGATGCATGGCTGAATGCAATGCACAAGGCGGTCGATGGTGTTGAAATAGATCCTGCTCTTAAAGGTCAACTATGGGGATATCTCGAGATGGCTGCGAATTCGCTAGTTAATCAACCGGATTGAGATTGATTTCCAACTTTTAGAATTTCTCCATTGCGCAAATACCACAAAGTTCCTTGACCATCTCTAACAGTTGTCACACGAAGTCCAACTTTTTCGACAACACCTTCAACATCTAAAACTGACACTGAATCACCGACACCGTATTGATCTTCGATTAACATAAAGATTCCAGACAAAACATCGCGCACCAGAGTTTGTGCACCAAGTCCTACTGCTACTCCAACGATTCCGGCTGAAGCAATAAGTGGGCCCAGATCAAAACCAAATTCTCCAAGTGCCATTGCCATGGCGATAATCCATATTGCACTTTTTAATGTTGCGGTTAAGACTCCACCAATAGTGCTTGCACGTTCTTTTTGACGGGCAACAATATTGCGTGGTCCAAGAACCAAATCAGCCGATGCCAATCTGTTCATAGCGCGGGTGATTGCTCGCGAGCCGAAGTATTGAATGAATACAGCGCCAATAAGGATGATCAGTATGCGCAGGGGAGTCCCGGCCATCCAATCGAGGAAGTTACGCATGGAGTCGCTCATAATGACGAGACTTTATCCAAATCTTTACCTAAAAGCCCCATTCAAATACCCACGGGGTCGGGTGTTTTGGTGCAAGATTATGCAATCGGTGCCAGCCAGGCGCTAGATCGGGAGCGATATATGTCGCGCACACTTGTCTTAAATGCCACCTACGAGCCATTAGGTGTCATAACAGATCGTCGCGCGCTGATCCTTGTCTTGAATCACCGAGCTGTAATGGTTGAAGATTCTGGCGAGATTTTACGATTTGCTGGCGGACAGGTTTCTTTGCCCGCTGTAGTTCGACTTACAAAATTTGTTCGAATTCCTTATCGTCATTCAGTTCCATTGTCTCGTCGAGCGATTTTTGCTCGCGATGGTGGGCGATGTGTTTACTGCACAGCACCTGCAACTTCGATTGACCACGTGATTCCACGCAGCCGTGGTGGCGGGCACAATTGGGAAAATGTTGTTTCTGCATGTCACAAGTGCAACCATGTTAAAGCTGACAAACACCTAAAGGAACTTGGATGGCGTTTGCGCACCTTGCCACGCGAACCAGTTGGCGCAGCTTGGAGAATTTTGGGAACAGGTCGCACAGATCACAGATGGTTACCGTACTTGCAGCCATTTGGCGTGGCAGCAGCAACTGCATAAGTAAATTAGACTTAACCCATGACTATATTTGAAGGTCCAGCCACATCGGCTCCAGGTTTATCTGTACTAGAAACCGTTATTACATTTTTAGTAATCCCAACGGCAATGTTTGTTGGGATTGCAGTAATTGCTTACGCGCTTACCGCACCTAAAAAGAGTAAGACATCTTCAGCAATTACATCAATCCAGTAATTACTAACTGATTTTTACTTATCTAGTACCTGCACCTTTAGGGCGCGGATTAATCCATCCTGTGATTCTTTAACTAACTTTCGCAATACCGCCGGTGAATCTTTGCCAGCACCGTTAAGCCAAGCATTTGTTAGATCAACTGTGGATTGCTTTATAACCCATGATGGATAGAAACCAGTTACATATTTTGCTGCTGGTTCGTATGATTTTGATTCCCACACTGAAATGAGGTTATCGAAGTAGATGCTCACAAACGGCTCTAATAACGCGCCCTGTATTGGACGTTGGAAGCCGGCAACTAAAGCAGTTCGAACTGATGTGGCAACCTCTTCATTTAACATCTTGTTAAGTGCATATGCCTTTGCATCACTTGTTGGCATCGCTGCCAAACATGTCTCAAAGGCAAGGTTTCCAGTTGTTGTGTTGTCATTAGCAAGTTCTGCATCTAGCTCGGCCTTAGTTGTGGCACCGCGTTCGGTGAGTGCAATTAAGAAGTACCAACGAAGATCTGCATCTACTTTTAGCCCAGCCGCACTTCCGTTAAGCAGTGCACGGATGTTTGCTGTCTGTGCATCTGTCTGTGCGTTAATTGCAAAGGCACGAGAAATGAGAAGTTGTAGATCACTTGCAGGGGCGCAACTGTTAGTAAGTGCCCACAATCCATCAGCTAACTTTTCGCGATAA
>WLCR01000008.1 GCA_009705235.1 Actinomycetota bacterium
ATTTCTTCATGAAGTTATTGGTTCGTTGGGCCGCATTGGCGTTATCTTTTTGGGTTGCTACGGCATTGATTCCTGGAATCGATGTTAAAGGTGGGTTTACAACATACCTATGGGTGGCGCTGCTATTTGGTTTACTTAATGCAACGCTAGGCTCATTGTTAAAACTTCTAACATTGCCCGCCGTTATTTTGACCTTAGGACTTTTCTTAGTTGTCGTTAATGCGTCGATGCTGGTGTTAGTTGCACGCTGGAGCGATAAGTTAGATGTCAATAACTTTTGGTCAGCGATCTTTGCAGCAATCATTATTAGCGTGATCACCAGATTGGTTTCAACTGTCGGTAAGAAAGCTCTTCCACTCTGAAATCCTTAGTGCTGGTTTCTGCTGGTGGTATCGCCGGAACCTTGTCACGTTTTGGCTTGGGTGAGATATTTCCGAATGACCGAGCAGGAACATTAGCTGCAAACCTGATTGGCGTTGCACTCGCATCAATTCTTTTGGTGGTGATGGAGCGACGAGGAATCACTGAATTACGCTTACTTTTGCTACCGGGATTCTGTGCGGGGTTAACTACATTTTCAGCTGTTACGGCCCAATCCTTAGAGCCCCATAATGGTGGAATTGCATTCTTGCTTCAAAACATCATCTATTCATTAGCAATTGTAATTGTTGTCTTACCGCTGGCTCGGAAAGTTGTTCCGGTGCGTTCATGAATGTACTTCTTGTAATTCTTGGTGCTGCAGTTGGCGCACCTGCCCGTTTTGCTATTGACCAATACATCCGCAAATTTACAACAAAGCCGTATGGAATCTTTGCTGTAAACATACTTGGATCATTCTTTTTGGGGTTAACCTACGGAAAATCTGAACACGTGCATGATTTATTTGCGATTGGATTCGCTGGAGCTTTTACAACATGGTCAACTTTTATGCTCGACATTTATCTTGCCTACGAGCTAAAGCGTTACAAAGAAGCAGCCATCAATCTAGTTGTATCACTTGGAATTGGACTATTTGCTGCTTGGTGTGGAATTCAACTAGCCTAGTTACAAGAAAATTAACGAAGCGAAGCCATCCAGGATTCAATCTCATCTGGATGATGTGGGATGTGCTCGCTTAAGTTCACACAACCATCTTCTGTAACAACAATATCATCTTCGATACGAATACCAATTCCGCGGTATTCAGCAGGAAAAAGTTCATCATCAGGTTGAATGTATAGACCAGGTTCGACCGTTAAACACATTCCAACTTCCAAAATTCCATCCCGATAGTGTTCTGCGCGCGCGTGTGCGCAATCATGAACATCCATGCCAAGCATGTGGCTGACGCCATGCAAAGTCCAACGCTTATGTAATCCGACAGCTGGATCCATAACCTCATCAAGGCTCATTGTTAGGATTCCCATATCAATTAACCCCTGCGCCAAAATAGTATGACTTGCTTTATTAATTGCCAAGAATTTTTCTCCAGGCTTTATCGCGGCGATTCCAGCTTTTTGAGCCTCGTAAACCAGCATATACAAAGCACGTTGTGCGGGTGTGAATTTTCCATTGATGGGCAATGTTCTGGTGATATCTGCGGTGTAGTACGAATCTACTTCTACACCAGCATCTAACAACAACAGGTCCCCGTTTTTAACTGCTCCGTCATTCCGGTTCCAGTGCAACACACACGCATGCGAACCAGATGCAGCAATTGTGTTGTACCCAAGATCATTTCCTTCAATACGTGCACGCCCAAAGAAAGCTGCTTCGACAACTCGTTCTCCACGAAGAGTTGTAACTGCCGCTGGCAATGCACGAATAACATCATTAAATCCTCGATGTGTTGCATCCACAGCTTTTTGCATTTCACGCAATTCGTAGTCATCTTTAATCAATCGCGCAACTGAAACAAATTCAACCAATTCGGAATCTCGTGGATGCGCCTTAACTGTTGAATCTACAATCTCATCAAAGCCATGAAGCGCCGCGGCCTTAACACCCTTGAGGAAAGTTTCAAGTTCGTCAATTTTTCGAACTTCAATCCCGTAACGCTCAGAAGCTTCTTCTGTTGTAAATCTGCGACCCACCCATAGTTCGCCATGCTTTGCATCTGTATAAAAAGCAGATGTGTTGCGAGTTGACCGTGGGTTGATAAAGAGAATTGGTGCGTGCCCTGATCCACTTGGTTCCATCACTAAAACAGAATCTGGATTTGCCTCCACGCCTTGCACACCGGTGTAGTAAGAAAAAGCAGTATGGGGACGGTACAAATAATCTGAGTCATTGCTGCGTTGCTTGGCTGCCCCACTTGGAAGCACCAAACGTAATCCCGTAAATGCAGCAGATAATTTCTCGCGACGGTCTATGCAATGGGCAATAACTTCATCTTGATGAATTCCAGTTAAAGGTGTCGGCGCCCATCCAGTTTTCATGAATTCGCCAAACATTTCAGAAGGTGCAACGTCATAAACGCGCTTAGCACCAGTATCTAAAGCCTTATCTGAATTCTCCATATATCTAGCCTACAAGATTCGGTATTGGCAGCGCATCTATTAACGGGTAACTTTCACACATGAAGAAGTTCTTTATTGTGGAACTGACAGTTAAAAGTGACTCACGCTCAAATCTGCTTAACTATTTAAACAATTACGCTGTCGAAGTTCGCACAGAAGATGGATGTGAATGTTTGGATGTACTTGTCGATCCACAATCGAGCCACACTGTAGTCCTGTATGAAATTTGGCGCGATATATCTGCTCAAATGGCACATCTAGAAACACCAGGTTTTGCCAAGTGGAAAGCTTTTTCGGACCCGCTAATAGAGAGCTTTAATGTGAAAATACTGGAATCAGGTGAGTAATTAAAATTTGCTTACTTAAAAAAGTGTTAAGGCCCCGGTACAAAATGCACCAGGGCCTTAACTTTGGATTAAACCTACCTTTTAATATCCGTAGCTAAACGAAAACTCCTTCACTATTAGTGGAGTTTTGAATTTTGGATCGCTTTCATCTTGATATTTCAACTCAAAAACTCCAGAGTCACCTATTTTCATCCCGGAGATAACGGTCTTACCTTCTAAGTACTCCACAGTTCGTTCGGCATCATTGAAATTAGTTCTCCAACCCATATAAAAATGGAAACACTCAGAGCCTGCTACCTGATTAACTTGAAGATCACAGTTATTTCCTTTTGAATCAATGAGAGTCAGTGTGACTTTGTTTCCTTCCCATTGCTGTGAAACCGATAATAGGGAACTGATTTTATAGACAGCTACACCAGGACCATAAATCTTTTTACCTTTTACAAGAGCACATGTGTAGACAACAGATTTGTTGGACCAAGTAGTTGGCGCAACAGTCGTCTTTGAACCCACAGTTTTGCAGGTGGCTCCAGATTTAACCGCTTGTGCAGCATGGGAACCGGAAAGTGGCGTCCCAAGCAAAAGGAGGGAAACAATTATTGCGATCTTTTTCATACTAGCTCCAAATTCTGAGTCGTTAGACCCTTCTAAGAAATCACCAAGACTTACGTTTAAGAAAAGGTCTTTGAAGCGTAGCGACTCAGGACGAATATGACCTAAACACGGGTATTCACCTCAAGCGAATTACAGGTAAACTATGGCCACCACTTGGAGACGTCGCATAGCCCGGTCGAGTGCGCCTCACTGCTAACGAGGTAAGGTGTTAAAGCCTTCAGGAGTTCAAATCTCCTCGTCTCCGCAGTCTGTTCTTCATTAACGCGGAACCAATCACAAGTTATCGATGCTCTGTGGTCTGGGCATCTCCGCACTAAGTTCTAAATTTCAACTTCTATTATTATTCCAAGTTCATTCTTTTCAATTGAGTATGGCGTAATGCTCACTTGGTTGAGCCATGAATCACCCATTCCCTCAGATTTAGATATTGGCTGGGAACCATTGCTCTAAAACAACAAAAAGTCATTAGTGGATTAGTGGAATTGAACCAACAGCTAAGAAAATAATTGTGTAAACGGTAAGAGAAATTCTTTTCCTTATCTCTTTGTTATCAGAGGCGCAGTACTTTTCCGCACTATTAACTCTGGTTGGATGGCGATATGAAATGAATCTCGTGTTCTCTTTTCTATACGATCCATAAGTAGTTCAAGTGAGAGCTTACCAACTGATAAAAAATCCTGTCGTATTGTTGTTAATCCAGGAATCAAAAATTCTGATTCGGGAATGTCATCAAAACCAGCTACACTCATTTCTGTTGGAACTTTAACCTTAAGTTCATTGAGCGCTTTTAGAACTCCAAGTGCCATGGCATCATTTGCCACAAACACAGCCGTTGCGTTGCTGCCTTTTACAATTTCTTTGATTGCACGATAGCCCGAATTTGCTGACCAATCCCCAAATTCAAGTGGGCCTAATTCAAGCCCCGCATTTTTAAGTGCTTTTTTCCAACCTTCGCGTCGTTTACTAGCTTCATACCAAGTGCTTGGTCCAGATATGTGTGCAATATTTGTATGCCCAAGAGTAATCAGATATTCCACAGCCTTTTGAGCCCCAGTTAGTTGATCCACATTGACAGAGGGAATGTCTTTCAAACTCTCACCTTCTACAATTACACACGGTGTACCGGATAAAGTCTCCTTGCTTATCTGATTTCCGCGAGTTAGGGGAGTAATCAGGATAATTCCATCGACTCCGCTTTGTACAAGCTCCTTAATTCCTGCAGAGATTGCAATTTCATTAACCCCTTTGGTGGTAGCCAAAGTAACGGCGTAACCTACGTCTCGAGCCGCATTTTGAACAGCATGAAGCATTGAAGCTGGTCCAAAAAGAGTGGAGTTATAACTTAAAACCCCGATCGTAGTTGTCTTACCGTTTGATAGAGCACGAGCAGCCAAATTTGGCGCATAGCCCAACTCCTTAATAGCCTCTAAAACCTTAGACCGCGTCTTAAAGCTGACATTTTTGTGGTTATTGAGTACGCGTGAGACGGTTTGATGTGAGACATGGCTATAAGCAGCGACATCGAGCATTGAAACAGCCCTTTTTCGCACTTTGTCTCCTTTTTCTCAACCAACACGCAGCTTTCAGAGTCTATTGACTTTACCCATGCGTTGGTTTTACATTAACACATCGATAATTGTTATCGATAACAATTCCCTGTACTAGTGGGTGCGCTATTCACTATGTGATGAGTGGGTTTGTTAGGACGAGTGACGCGAATGCGTTTCGAGGAGAGATTCATGAAAAAAATCAGCAATTTGAGGCGGGTAACCGCTTCAAGCCTTGCGGTGTTGTTAGTCGGCGGGTTAATGGCGACGACACCAGCAAAGGCAGCAGATCCAATCACTTTAACCATGTGGACTCGTTCGGTCACTGCCGTTCAGTCACAAGACATGGTTAATGCATACAATTTGGCCAATAAAGGCAAAGTTGAAATTAAATTAACAGTCGTTCCTTTTGCTGAGTATCTTGCCAAAGTTTCTGCGGCAGCAGCAGCAAATAATTTGCCAGATATTCTTGCGGCAAATGTTATCGACGGACCCAACTATACCCGCAGTGGATTGTGGTTGAATATTGATTCACGAATTAAAAAGTTGCCTTATCGCGGGGAACTAGCAGCTGGTCATATGGCCTCGGCTCTTTATAACCGCAGGTACTATGCAGTTCCGCACGTAGTAGATGCAAGTTCAATTTATTACAACAAAGTTTTATTTGAGAAGGCTGGTCTAGATCCAAACAAGCCACCAACTTCACTCAATGAAATGGCATCAATGGCTGCAAAGATAAGTGCATTGGGTGATGGAGTTAACGGACTCTACTTCCCAGGCAATTGTGGCGGATGTCTAGCGTTTACGCTGTTCCCATCAATTTGGGCGCAAGGACAACGAGTCTTGAATATAAACGGTAATGGTTCATATCTTGGGACAGCAAAAGCTAAGGCTGTCTTCAATGTTTACAACAAGATGTGGAAAGCCGGAACAATGGCGGCAGGGTCAAAGAATGAAGCCGGTGCGACACAGAACGCTGTATTTGAATCAGGAAAAGCAGGCTTTGCTTTGCTTGGATCAAAAGCACTTGGAACCATTAAAGAAAGCGATAAGCTCAAAATTGGTCTTGTTGCTTTGAGCGGACCTGATGGTGGCACTTCGACATTTGTTGGAGGAGACACAATCGGTATCTCTGCCACTTCTAAAAATGCTGATGCAGCGTGGAATTTCCTTCAATGGACTTTGGAAGAGAAGCAACAGATTGATATTTATGCTTCCAAGAATTTCATGACATCACGTCGCGATCTAGCAAATAATAAGTTTGCGCTCGCAGATCCACGCATGGTTCTTTTGAATAAGCTCCTTGCCACTGGACAAAGCCCATATGCAAATCGCTTTTTCCAGACCTTCAACGACGCAAATGGTCCATGGATCCTATTTGTCCGAGAAGCGATCTTCGGAAATGGTGTGTCGCCTCAACTGCTAGCGAAGCTGAACGCTTCTTTAGCGGGCTAGCAAAAAACGGAAGGTAGAGACTTCCACTTAAAAAATAGATAGAGAGGAATCACCGCATCGTGGTAGTTGCAAATCCAGAAGCATTGAGCGTTAAACACTCAATGCGCCGAAGTAGACCGAATCGAGGGTTTAGGTCTACAGGTATGGGTTGGCTGTTTGCAGCTCCAGCAGTGGTGATTCTTCTCTTCTTTTTTATAGTTCCTCTCGGCTATTCCGTAGTTATGTCTACTAAGAATTGGCCACTTCTCGGAACAGACCGCCCCACAAATTTTCCCGATAACTATATACAACTCTCCGATAATGAACTTTTCATGAATTCGCTGTTGTTCACAGTTAAATACACAGCGATAATTTCAATAATATTGTTAACTTTAAGTCTAGGCCTTGCCTTGTTGGTGCAGGAAAGTAAGCAAGGCACAAGCGGAATATTGCGAACTGTATATTTCTTACCTGTAGTCACTGGGTTGAGCACGGCTGCCTTACTATTTTTAGGGTTTTTGAATCCAACCGTGGGTCCAATGACACGAATACTAAGTTTCTTCGGTATGGAACCTGATTGGTTAGGTACTCCAAATCTTGCACTGACAAGTACTGTCATGATGATGACCTGGCGATTTGCTGGTTTTTACATGGTGATAATGCTTTCTGGATTGCAGGCAATCCCACAAGATATTTATGAATCTGCAGCCGTCGATGGAGCTAATCGCATAAATACCTTTAGATATATAACAGCTCCGTTGATGAAGTCTACGTTTTCACTTTGCCTAATTTTGATTTTAACGGGCGGAATGGTTGCCTTCGAGCAGTTCTATATCTTGACTTCGGGCGGACCAGATAACTCAACCGTGACAATAGTAATGACGATCTTTCGTGAAGCTTTTAGTCAATTCGAGATGGGATCAGCCGCGGCAATGTCGGTTGTTCTTCTAATCGCCCTGGTGATGATGAATGTTCTGCAACTTCGTCTCGTGCGGAAAGATGAGTCTGGAGAAACCAGATGAAACGTTCTCGCTTGCAATTAATTGTGGGGATCCCAATAGCTGGGCTCTTTCTCGGACCAATTCTTTGGGTTCTTTGGGGATCTGTCAGATATGGCGACGGAAGTTTTACTTTTAACAACTTCTCACGCTTGTTTGAGTACGGCGAAGGGTTAACTACGTATGTGATAAATACGCTTGTAGTTGTCCTTATAACTGTTACAGGCTCTTTAGTAGTTTCACTATTTGCTGGATATGCGTTTAATCGAATTAAATTTAAAGGTAGCAAAATACTATTCATTGGAATACTGTCAATTTTAATGGTTCCACATGCCAGCTTATTGATCCCTTTATTTATATGGTTAAATAAATTACATCTAGGAAATAGCTTAATCGGGCTCAGTTTCGTAATGATTATGTATCAATTACCCTTTTCAGTATTTATGATGCGTAATTCTTTTGAATCCGTACCAAAAGAAATAGATGAGGCAGCAATGATTGACGGCTGCGGCAGGTTGTCGATAATTTTCAAGGTATTACTTCCAGCCGTTCGCCCCGGAATGATTACAGTTGGACTTTTTGCATTTCTTGCAGCGTGGAATGAGTTCATTACTGCACTTATTTTACTAAACGACGGAACCAAATTTACTGTGCCTCTGATGCTGGTCAACCTTGTTAGAGGCGACTTTGGATCGATCGACTTTGGTGCATTACAAGCAGGGATTGTAATTTCTGCAGCCCCATGCGTAGCACTCTTTTTTGTATTACAGAAATATTTTGTAGGCGGTTTTTCAGCAGGTGCGGTTAAAGGCTAATGGCGACAAAGGAGAATAGGAAATGACAAAAGAAGTAAAGGCAATCAGTGTGATTCCAGTGTCACCATCGAAGTATCAATCACGTCCTCTTGACATTCGTGATGTGCAATTGACAGGTGGTTTTTGGTATACGCGACAGAAGCAAAATACCGAAAGAGTGCTCGATCATGCAGATAGCTGGATAGAAAAACTTGGTTGGTACGATGCCTTTATAGCCGCTGCTGGTGGAACTCCAAAAAGACCTTTGCAGGGAAAACTTTTCACAGATGCAGATGTTTACAAGACCCTAGAAGGAATGATCTGGGAAGTTGCAGCTAGACCAGATGCCGTTCGTGAAGCTCGGATCCTAGAGATTTCCAAGTTAATCGCAGATGCACAAGAAGATGACGGGTATATAAATTCATTCTTTGGAATAAAGGGCAGAGAATTTCGCTATTCAGATGTTGCGCATGGGCACGAACTTTATTGCGGCGGACATTTCTTTCAGGCAGCCGTGGCACGAATTAGAAGCGGACACGATGACCTCCTAACTCAAACGGCCATCCGCTTTGCGGATCGAATTTGCGAAGACTTTGGCCCTGGAGGGATAGAGGGCTCAGATGGCCATCCTGAAATAGAAGTTGCACTCATGGAACTTTATAGAGCGACAGGCGATAAAAAGTATTTAGACCAAGCAAAGAGATTTATTGATGGCCGCGGATATAAGACTTTTGAGCAGCATGCAATTGGCTGGGAGTACTACAGCGATGATATGCCAGTACGGGAAGCAACTGTTTTTAGAGGCCATGTTGTACGTGCATTATATTTCGCGGCTGGTGTAGTTGATTTAGCAGTAGAGACCGATGATTTGCAGTTGCTTGAAGCATTAAAAACGCAGTGGGCAAATACTTGGGCAAAGAGAACTTATATTACGGGTGGCATGGGTGCTCGCCATCTTGGAGAGTCTTACGGGGATGATTTCGAACTTTCTCCAGAACGTGCATATACAGAAACTTGCGGTTCTGTCGCCGCAATCATGGTTGCGTGGCGATTACTTCTAGCAACGAATGATTCACATTATGGAGATGCTATAGAGCGATTGCTGTATAACATGATTGCAACGCACCCTTCTGTCGAAGGTGATCGTTTCTTTTATGCTAATCCTCTACAAAAAAGAGAACCAGGAATTTACGCGCAGCCAGGTGAAGCGCCTTTCAGAAAAGATACGCTCCGCGCCGAATGGTTTTGGGTTTCATGTTGCCCAACAAACTATGTTCGATTGATGGCAAGTCTTTCAGGGTATATGGCTACGACTAGTAAATCTGAGATCCGGATTCACCAGTTCTTTACTGGCGATATTTCAACAACAACTGATGATGGAAAATTGATTGAGCTAGCTGTAGAAACAGATTACCCATGGGATGGAACTATAAAAGTCACCTTTAAAAACTCTCCTGGGGAAATTAACCTTGCACTCAGAGTCCCAAATTGGGCGGTCGGCTCGACTCTTAGCTTTAATGGAAATTCACAGACAGTCGCGCCAGGTTTTGCCGAAATTAAGCACAATTTCCAAGCTGGGGACACTGTGACTTTAGAGCTTGAGATGAAAATTAGAGTATTAGAGCCAGACTCACGGATAAATGCGGTTCGCGACACTGTAGCAGTTGAGCGCGGCCCACTTCTATTTTGTGCGGAGGAATTGGAGAGTAACGGGAGCAAAGTTGATTTAGATAACTTTGTATTCAATCTCAAGGATTCAATTCAGGAAGTCAACATAGACGGCCCAGGAGATGCGTCAAAAGCAATTCGTATTTCCGGAAAAGTTTTGTCAAAAGAGAACAATGAAGAGTGGCCATATCTTGAAAATAAAAGAGCCAGAACAGCGGTTAATGCAAGCATTGATCTCATTCCTTATTACGCATGGTCAAATAGAGGTTTTTCGACTATGCGTGTCTGGATCCCATTTCACGAAGACACTAAATAACGGACAAGGACAGGAAAAATGACACTACCAATTAAAAAGACAGCAATCGTATTAATAGAACCACAAAATGATTTCTTATCAGCAGGTGGAACTATGTATGCCCACATCGCAGATCAGCTAAAAGAACGAAATACCATTCAACATATAGCTGATCTACTTGAAGGTGCACGTAAAAAAGGCATCAAAATCATGTACGTGCCTTTTCATCCTTTTGAAGAAGGCTTCCCTGAACTTCCACGCTCTGGACCAGGAGCTACGGGATTGCGCGGAATTGAAATGGATATGGAAGCAGATTGGGGAACAGGTGCTTGGCTCAAAGGAACTCCTGGACCTGAAATCGTCACACCACTAACTCCACAACCAGGAGATATTGTGATTGAGGGAAAGAAGACTCTAGATGCCTTCCATTCAACGGCGCTTGACTACATGCTCCGCGCCAACGAAATTGAACACGTGGTATTTAGCGGGTTTCATACAAATTGGTGTGTTGAGTCAAGTGCTCGTTCAGCCTATGACAAAGGTTACCGTGTAATTGTGGCGAGCGACTGCACTGCCACAGATACCGAAGAAGAACAGTCTTATGCTGAACGTTGGATTTTTCCAAAAATCGGAAGAGTTATGACAGGCAAGCAAATTCTGGATGAAGCTAAGTAACACTAACTAATGTCAACAGAGATGTTCGGTGAAAAGTATGTAATTGGTGTCGATTTCGGCACCCTTTCAGGGCGTGCACTACTGGTGCGCGTCTCTGATGGGGCCGAGATCGCTACCGCCGTTCATCCCTATAGAAATGGTGTGTTGGAGGAATTCCTCCCGGATGGCACTACAAATCTTAAACCAGATTGGGCTTTACAAGTTCCACACGATTACATAGAGGTATTACAGGAGACAATTCCAAAAGTATTACAACAAGCCGGAGTCTCTAAAGATAACGTAATTGGAATCGCCACTGATTTTACTGCTTGCACTGTCTTGCCAACCATGAGTGATGGAACCCCTTTGTGTGAGCTAGATGAATTCAAATCACGTCCGCACGCTTATGCAAAATTGTGGAAACATCATGCTGCACAAAAGCATGCCGATCGCATAAATAATTTGGCACATGAGCGTAGAGAACCTTGGATTAATCGGTACGGGGGCAAGATTTCATCTGAATGGGAGTTTGCCAAAGGCCTTCAACTTTTAGAAGAGGACCAACAACTTTATTCAACAATGAAACATTGGGTTGAAGCATCTGATTGGATAGTCTGGCAACTGTGTGGCAGATATATTCGCAATATTTGCGCCACTGGATTCAAAGCGATACTGCAAGACAATGAGTATCCAAGTAGAGAGTTTCTAAAAGCTCTCAATCCTGATTTTGAAGATTTTGTTGAAACAAAAGTCCGCCAAGAGCTTGGTCAATTAGGCGATGTTGCTGGTTTACTCACAGAGGAAGCAGCACTATGGACTGGGCTTAACCCCGGCATTGTCGTTGCAGTGGGCAATGTTGACGCGCATGCAACTTCAGCTGCAGCTAATGCCACTCAAGTCGGAGAGCTTGTTGCGATTATGGGCACATCCACCTGCCACGTAATGGTTGGTGCAGGACTTTCGACAGTTCAGGGCATGTGTGGAGTAGTGATGGGTGGGATTGTCCCGGGAAAATGGGGATATGAAGCGGGCCAAAGTGGAGTTGGAGATATTTTTGCTTGGTTTACACGTAATTTTGTACCAGCTGAATATGAAGAAAAAGCTGCTCTCGAGGGTAAGGATATTCATGACTATTTAGCTGATTTAGCTCGAAATAACCCAGTGGGATCCCACGGGTTGGTAGCTCTAGATTGGCAAAGCGGGAATCGATCCACGCTTATTGATCACACTCTTTCTGGATTGATTCTGGGGTTAACTCTTGCAACAAAACCTGAGGATATCTATCAAGCACTCGTTGAAGCAACAGCATTTGGGACAAGAAAAATCATTGAAGCATTCAATGAGAGTGGCGTGCCAGTAAAAACCTTTATTGCTGCTGGTGGGTTAGCAAAAAGTGAGTTTGTAATGCAAACCTATGCAAATATCTTAAATCGTCCTGTAGATGTAGTTAATTCTGAGCAGAGCTCTGCACTTGGATCAGCAATCCACGCAGCAGTTGCCGCCGGTGCCTATACGAATATTGAAGAGGCGTCGGCAGTAATGGGAGGAAGAACAGAAGCAAAATATCTTCCAGATTTATCTAAAACATCGGTGTATGACTCACTATATGAGCAGTATGTTTACCTGTATGAACTATTTGGCACAGGCGAGAAAATGCATGCACTGCGCGATATACGTGACACTGCGAAGGTGAGCTAAAGCGATGAACAAAGGTAATTTGCGCAAAAATCTGTGTGCCCTGAATGTAAGTTTAGTGTCGGAAGGTTTAGTCAAAGGAACTTCAGGCAATGTTTCTGAATGTCTTCCAGATCGAACAGGGTTCTATATCAAACCAAGTGGCGTTCCGTACTCGCAACTTAAACCAAGTCAAATGGTTTTGTGTGATTTTGATGGAAAGGTGATAAAAGGAGAATTACAACCTTCTAGTGATACCGCCGCGCATGCATATATTTATCGAAACATGCCAGATGTAGGTGGCATTACACATACACATTCACAATATGCCAGTGCTTGGTCAGCGGTAGGGAAAGCCATTCCTTGCGCACTTACTGCAATGGCCGATGAATTTGGTGGCGAAATCCCAGTAGGACCTTTTGCCGTAATTGGTAATGATGATATCGGGCGTGGGGTTGTAGAAACTCTTAAAAATAGCCGTTCTAGCGCAGTTTTGATGGCTAACCACGGAGTATTTACAATCGGGAGAAACGCAGAATCCTCAGTCAAATCAGCCGTGATGTGTGAGGATGTTGCCAAAACTCTTTGGATAGCATCTCAATTAGGACCAATTGTTCCGATTTTACAAAAAAATATTGATTATCTGTACAACCGGTACCACAACATTTATGGGCAAAAGGAGGTTTGAAATGCTAAAGATGCAAAATCAATTTGAAATTTGGTTTCTAACAGGAAGCCAATCACTTTATGGTGAAGAAGTTCTATCCCAAGTCGCCTCACAATCCCAATCTGTTGTTCAAAGCATGAATGACGCAGATGACATTTCTATAAAAATCATTTGGAAACCAGTGCTTACAAATCCTGAAGATATTAAAAAGATATGTATAGAAGCCACCAGTAATCCAAACTGTATTGGTGTTATAACGTGGATGCATACATTTTCTCCTGCAAAAATGTGGATTGCTGGCTTGAGTGCGCTTCAAGTTCCTTTGTTACATTTCCACACACAAGTTAATGCCGAACTTCCATGGGAAAGTTTGGATATGGATTTCATGAACCTTAATCAAGCTGCTCATGGTGATCGCGAGCATGGACACATTCAAGCTCGACTAAATTCGCCTCGGAAAGTTATTGCTGGACATGTGTCAGATCCGAAGGTCACATCTCGTATCGGTAACTGGATACGGGCGGCAATCGGTTGGAATGAGGCACAAAATCTTAAACTTGCGCGTTTTGGAGACAATATGCGCTATGTGGCTGTTACAGATGGCGACAAGACAAGCGCGCAAATAACTTTGGGAATTTCTGTTGAGGCCTATGGAATCAATGAATTATGTGCGGCAGTTGATCGCGTTTTAGAGGATTCAATTACTGCATTAGTTGCCGAGTATGAAGAACTCTTCAGTGTTTCTACAGAACTTAAAAAAGGTGGAGCTAAACATGATTCTTTACGGTACCAAGCGGCACTAGAAATAGCGCTCGAAAAGTTCTTGATTGACGGTGGATTCACCGCATTTACGACCAATTTTGAGGATTTAGGAACTTTAAAACAACTGCCAGGTTTAGCAGTGCAGCGTTTAATGGCAAAAGGATATGGATTTGGTGGCGAAGGAGATTGGAAGACATCTGCACTGCTTCGGATAATTAAAAGCATGACCGAAGGATTACCTGGTGGGAGTTCATTCATGGAGGACTACACCTATCACTTTGGCCCAGGTGAACCAAAAGTCTTAGGTGCACACATGCTAGAAGTTTGCCCAACGATTACAGACCAAAAACCAAAGTGCGAAATACACCCGCTTGGTATTGGTGGAAAAGATGATCCGGTGCGCTTAGTTTTTAATGCTACTCCTTCACATGGGTGCGTTGTTGGTTTAATGGATTTGGGTGGTCGTTTCCGAATCATTTCAAATGACATTGAAGTGGTGAAACCTGATAGAGACTTGAAAAAACTTCCTGTCGCATCAGCAGTTTGGAAGCCGAAACCATCACTGTCAACTTCAGCAGAGTCATGGATTTATGGCGGGGGTTCACATCACACGGTACTAAGTACATCTTTAGATGTAGAAACCCTTAATGATTTTGCTAATATTTATAATATTGAGCACTTACATATTTCGGAGAAAACCAATACTCAGTCTTTCCAAGATCAAATAAAATGGAATGGAATCTATTTTAAACTCCTGTCGACCTCGCAATAAGAATGAAGAGGTATGAAATTGATAGACCACTCAAAGTTCTTGTGCTACCAGATAAATTTAAAGGTAGTTTAAGCGCTTTCGAAATTGGTCAAACAATATCTGAAGCAATTCTTAGTCAAACCACTCAATGGGATGTAACAGTAATTCCCGTTGCTGATGGTGGAGATGGTTCACTTAACATCCTATTGGGCAAGGCTTTTAGTGCATTTACAGTAACCTGCCAGGGTGCGCTGGGGAAAACTGATAAAAGAAGGATTGGAGTTCACGAACACCACGCATTCATTGAACTAGCTGAAATTTGCGGAATCGCACTTCTAGATAAAGAAGAAACCCTAGATCCATTTCGAGCATCAAGTTATGGGTTAGGTGAAGCACTTAGTGCCGCAATCGAAATTGGTGCTAATGAAATTACCTTTTCATTGGGCGGTAGCGCATCTATAGATGGCGGATTTGGATTCTTGTGCGCACTCGGAGCGAAAGGTTTTGATTCAAACGGCAAAGAAGTCACCCCAGATTTATCTGGGTTAATGCAATTAGCGTCAGTTGATTTCAAAAAAATAGAAGATATTCGTGGAAAAATTAAAGTAACAGTTTTAGTTGATGTAGATAGCCCCTTAACTGGCAATTCGGGTGCCGCATATGTTTATGGCCCTCAGAAAGGTTTAAAAGAAGATGAGTTAATTGGTGCAAATAATGCGCTAAAGGCTTGGCAAGATCTTTTAATGAAAGAAGCACCATTTGATTCCTCGAAGATAAAGGGATTAGGTGCCGCGGGCGGTATTCCGGTGGCATTGGTTGCACTCTTTAAGTCAGAAATTGTTTCAGGTTCAAAGTGGTTCATGAACCACTTAACATTAAAGGATGCAATTAAAAAAGCTGATCTGGTAATTACTACAGAAGGCCGGTTTGATAATCAATCGATGATGGGCAAAATTACAGGCGAAATTCTTAAAGAGTGCGAACACAGCGGAAAAGATCATTTAGTGATCGCTGGAGTCGTAGCAAATGATGAACCACTCAATCAAAAAGTGAATTATCTTTCTATGAGCGATTTGTCTGGCAGTCTGCAATCATCATTTGAGGAGCCAAAGAAATGGCTTACGGAAAGCGTCAGGGAGTTTATGGGTATAAATCTATGAAAGGCAATGGCTAATAGAAATATTGAAGGGATTAGCGACGCAATTCTTTTCATTTGTAGACCATGACACTCCTGTCTTAAATTGAGCCGATAGAGTTATCTCATAAAGTTAGGTCAAGAGGGAGCTGTTTTGTCGAACTTCAAGGTCGTAATTGTTGGCGCCGGACCAGCGGGATACTTTGCTGCGCAAGCATTGCAAAACCTTGCTAACGACGATTGCACATTTGAAATCGACATGATTGAGCGCCTTCCAACACCGTGGGGCTTAGTTCGCAGCGGTGTTGCACCAGATCACCCAAAGATTAAAACGGTCTCAAAGGTTTTTGAGAAAATTGCATCACACGAAAACTTTAGATTATTTGCAAATGTGGAAATTGGTAGCGATATTTCTATTGCCCAGCTGCAAGAAAAGTACGACGCTGTGATTATCGCGACGGGATCTTCTTTGGGTAAGAAGCTTGGGATACCGGGCGAGGGTTTACGTGGCTCGCTCTCTGCAGCAACTTTTGTGCCTTGGTATAACGCCCACCCAGATTTTGTCGGCGTCGATACTCCACTGGATGCCGATACAGCAGTTGTGATCGGTGCCGGAAATGTTGCAATGGATGTTGCACGAATGTTGGCGTTAGAACCAAGTGAGTTAGACCCAACCGATACTGCAGATCATGCAATTGAGGCTTTCAAGAAAAGCAATATACGCAAGGTCTATATCAGCGCTCGCCGCGGTCCAGAATATGCAGCATTCACATCACCTGAATTGCGCGAACTTCCAAAGTTAGAACATACAAATGTAATTATGGATAAGGGCGATATTGAAGCGGCGATTGTTCGCACTGGGGATGAACCCGAGAAAGAGGTAAAGAGTAATTTGGATGCGATGTTATTAATTGCCGAAAATCCAAAGTCAGAACATGAGCGCACCATGCAATTTCTTTTCCAGCACACCCCAAAGGAAATTATTGGCACAGATCGAGTAGAAGGTGTTGTGTTTTCAACTCCTAATGGCGATGTAACGATTAAGTGCGGCCTAGTAATTACCGCTATCGGGTATCAAGCCCACGGTATCGAAGGCATTCCATTTAAAAACGGCAAGGTTGTTAACAACGATGGCCGAGTAAATGAGAATCTGTATGTTGTTGGCTGGGCAAAGCGCGGACCATCAGGGGTAATTGGTACTAATAAATCCGATGCAGCAGCGGTTATGCAGTTACTTGTTGAAGATCTGAAGAGCCCTAAAAACGTGGGCGATATTTCAGTGCTATTAACCCATCAAATAGTTGTTTCACGGGATCACTGGAAAAAAATCAATGAAGCCGAAGTTGCAGCCGGCGAACCTCATGGCAAGCCTCGTAAGAAATCAGTAACACGGGAGGAACTGCTCAAACACGCTGATTTATAAGGGTTTGAGAGCATTTGGGTGCTGCATAAAAAGCAGGTACTATTGCGTTTCACAAATAAATAAGCGTGCGTAGCTCAACGGATAGAGCATCTGACTACGGATCAGAAGGTTAGGGGTTCGAATCCCTTCGCGCGCACAAGTTAAGCTCTCGGTGCCTTTCACACCGGGGGCTTTTC
>WLCR01000080.1 GCA_009705235.1 Actinomycetota bacterium
CGGCACAATTGTTGAAGCAACATCTGGAAACACAGGAATTGCAGTAGCAATGGTTGCTGCAGCACGTGGCTATAAGGCGATCATGACAATGCCTGAATCAGTGTCAAAGGAGCGTCGAAAGTTAATTCGCGCCTACGGGGCTGAGTTAGTGCTAACTCCTGCTGCCGAGGGCATGAAAGGCGCAGTCGCTGCAGCAGAAAAGCTTGCAGAATCTGGTGCTGTTTTAGTTCGACAGTTTGAAAATGAAGCAGGTCCATTTATTCACCGCACAACAACGGGCCCAGAAATCTGGCGTGACCTAGATGGCAAGGTTGATGCATTTATTTCAGGTATTGGTACCGGCGGAACAATTACAGGCACTGGTCAATACTTAAAGGAAAAGAACCCTGCAATCAAAGTGTTTGGCGTTGAACCAGCTGCATCCCCAATTTTAAATGGTGGAGAACCTGGACCTCATCCGATCCAAGGAATTGGGCCAAACTTCATCCCTAACGTTTTAGATCGCACTGTGTATGACGAGATCTTGGATGCAACAGCAGCCGATGCAATCAAGTATGCACGCCGTGCGGGTGCCGAAGAAGGATTCCTTGCAGGAATTTCATCTGGTGCGACTTTGTGGGCTGCATCAGAGATTGCAAAGCGTCCAGAGTTTGCAGGCAAAAACATAGTTGTTATCTGTGCATCAAATGGTGAGCGTTACCTATCAACTGTGTTGTACGAAGATTTGGTTGATTAATTAATGCCAATCCTAAGTCGCATCATTGAAGACCTTGATAACGCGATCAGTCATGATCCAGCTGCGCGCAATCGTTTAGAGGTCGCATTGGCATACCCAGGTGTGCATGCGATTTGGGGGCATCGAATTTCGCACTTCTTGTGGAATCACAAATTGAAATTGATTGCACGAATTCATTCCAATTTGGTGCGTTCAACAACCGGAATTGAAATCCATCCAGCTGCAACAATCGGTCGACGTTTCTTTATTGATCACGGCATGGGAGTCGTAATCGGTGCAACATCAATCATCGGTAACGATGTGATGATGTATCACGATGTAACTCTTGGGGCTCGCGGGATCGAACATGGCAAGCGCCATCCGAGCATTCAGGACAATGTGATTATTGGGGCAGGTGCACGGGTACTGGGAAATGTCACCATCGGAGAAGGGTCTCGAATTAGTGCTAACGCTGTTATTACTAAGGACTTAGCTCCTAAAACAGACCTGGATCACGCTGATTTCTTTGTAATCTAAGGACAGTTAACACAGCCGTAACCTGCATTTGAAAGAATGCCATCTATGTCTACAGATCTAAACAAGCAGCAAGAGTTTGTACTTCGCACCCTTGAAGAACGCGATATTCGTTTTGTGCGTTTGTGGTTTACCGATGTATTGGGATTCTTAAAATCTGTAGCAATTGCACCTGCCGAACTTGAAAATGCTTTCGATGAGGGAATCGGATTTGATGGCTCTGCTATCGAAGGTTTCGCTCGTATAACTGAATCTGACATGCTGGCAAAACCAGATCCCGCAACATTTTCGATTTTGCCGTGGCGCACTGAATCTCCAGGTGCGGCACGTATGTTCTGCGATATCGCGATGCCAGATGGTTCTCCATCTCCATCAGATCCACGAAATGTTTTGCGACGAACACTAGATAAAGCCGCATCCATGGGTTACACCTGTTACACCCATCCTGAAATTGAATTCTTTTTGTTTAAGAACCCACCTGAAACTGGGGTTGCACCTGTTCCGGTAGATCAAGGTGGCTATTTTGATCACACACCAGCTGTCGTTGGCCATGACTTCCGCCGTCAAGCCATTACTTTGCTTGAAGCTATGGGCATCAGTGTTGAATTTTCACATCATGAAGGTGCTCCTGGTCAGCAAGAAATTGATTTGCGTTATGCAGATGCATTAACAACTGCAGATAACATCATGACTTTCCGTCACGTAATAAAAGAAGTTGCAATGGATCAGGGATTCCACGCTTCATTTATGCCAAAACCTTTTACAAATCATCCTGGCAGTGGAATGCACACCCACGTTTCATTGTTTAAGGGCGAAGATAATGCTTTTTATGATTCAACCGCTGAATTCAATTTGTCTGCAGTTGGGCGTTCATTTATTGCAGGGCTCATTAAACACGCACCAGAAATCACCGCAATAACTAATCAGTGGGTGAATTCTTACAAGCGTTTACACGGAGGCGGCGAGGCACCTGCATTTGCTAATTGGGGTCAAAGCGATCGTGGCGCACTTGTTCGTATTCCGATGTATAAGCCAAAGAAGGAAAACTCAACACGAATTGAATTCAGATCACCTGATACCGCCTGTAATCCATATCTTGCATATGCAGTGATGCTGGCCGCAGGCCTTAAGGGAGTAGAGCTAAATTATGTTTTGAACGATTCAAAGGAACCCATCGCATTGCCTTCAAACCTGAATGAAGCAATCACCGCGATGGAAAATAGTGAATTAGTACGAGAAACCTTAGGCGCACATGTATTTGAATATGTGCTGCTGAATAAACGTGCCGAATGGCTTGAATACAGCCGACAAGTTAGCGCCTTTGAATTAGATCGCTATTTGCCCGTCCTTTAAGACAAGCGTTACCCTTAGCAGGTGAACTTCCCTCAGCAGCGCCCATCAAAGATGCCGGTGCATCGCTATGAGCCTTTCCACCCGGTAGATCTTCCTGATCGCACCTGGCCAAATAAGAAAATTACGAAAGCACCTAAATGGTGTTCTGTTGACCTTCGTGATGGCAATCAAGCATTGATTGATCCAATGGATACACCGCGCAAATTGGCGATGTTCAAGCTATTAGTTGCTATGGGTTATAAGGAAATCGAAGTTGGATTTCCAAGTGCAAGCCAGACAGATTTTGATTTTGTTCGCAAAATTATTGATGAAAACCTAATTCCTGATGATGTAGTTATTCAGGTATTAACGCAGGCTCGAGAGTCTTTAATTATTCGAACCTTTGAAGCAATCAAGGGTTCAAAGCAAGCAATTGTTCATTTATACAATTCCACATCTACATTGCAGCGCCGAGTAGTTTTCGGCCTTGATAAAGAGGGCATTAAGAAGATTGCTACAGATGCTGCCAAGATTTGCTTGGATTTAGTGGCATCTGTTCCTGAAACTAAGGTTTCATTTGAGTATTCACCAGAGTCATATACCGGTACAGAACTTGAATTTGCTGTTGAAGTTTGTAATGCGGTCAATGATGTCTGGAAGCCAACTCCACAATGGAAGACGATCATGAATCTTCCAGCAACGGTTGAAATGGCTACACCAAATGTTTATGCAGATTCCATTGAATGGATGTGCCGCAACCTAAATAATCGTGACAGTGTGATTGTTTCACTTCACCCTCACAATGACCGAGGCACAGGAGTTGCAGCGGCTGAACTTGGTTATCTAGCAGGCGCAGATCGCATCGAAGGAACATTATTTGGAAACGGTGAACGCACCGGAAATGTTTGTCTTGTAACCCTTGGAATCAACTTGGTTACACATGGCATCGATCCACATATTGATTTCTCAAACATTGATGAAGTTCGTCGCACCGTTGAGTACGCCAATCAATTGCGTGTTCCTGAGCGTCATCCTTATGGCGGCGACCTTGTGTTTACCGCCTTTTCTGGTTCACACCAAGATGCAATTAAAAAAGGCTTTGATCACTTAGCGCGCGATGCAAAAGCTGCAGGCAGAGAATTACGTGATCACACATGGGCTATTCCTTATTTGCCTATCGATCCACTTGATATTGGTCGTTCATACGAAGCCGTTATTCGCGTTAATTCACAATCAGGTAAGGGCGGTGTTGCTTACTTGATGAAGAATGAACATCATCTTGATTTACCTCGACGTTTACAAATTGAATTTTCCAAAAATGTTCAGGCTAAGACTGATGCTGAAGGTGGCGAAGTAAGTGCAGAAGATTTGTGGAATATTTTTGAAGATGAGTACTTGCCTACGGATAGCGCACCATGGGGACGCTTCCGACTTAAGGGTTTGTCACAAAATTCAGTTCTTGGCGAAGATGTGTACCTGACAGTTTCACTTACTGATCGCGGTGGCATCCAAGAACTAAAGGGACAAGGAAATGGTCCTATCGCAGCATTCTGTAATATTTTGCAGGCATACGGTGTAGATGTTCAAGTTCTTGATTACTTCGAGCATGCCCTGTCTGCAGGTGGCGATGCCTCCGCTGCTGCATACCTTGAATGTGCAATCGATGGCAATGTCTTCTGGGGCGTCGGAATCGATCCCAACACCACAACCGCATCATTAAAAGCGGTCGTGTCTGCGATAAATCGCGCAATTCGCTAACGCACGCACTACCTTTACCCATATGAGTTTGTACCGGGATGAGGCAATAGTTTTACGCACTCAAAAACTCGGAGAAGCAGACCGCATCATCACAATGTTGACCCGAGATCATGGACGTATTCGCGGCGTAGCAAAAGGTGTACGTCGGACAAAATCAAAATTTGGTGCGCGTCTTGAACCAGGTAGCCATGTTGATATTCAGCTCTACACCGGCAAAACCTTTGACACTGTCACACAAGTAGAAGCGTTAATGAATTATGGAGAAGCGCTGACTGAGGATTATCAGCGCTGGACAGTTGCTGCAGCAATATTGGAAGCGGCGGAGAGATTTACAAGTCAAGAAAATGAGCCAGCGCTTCAAGAATTCCAACTTGTAGTTGGTGGGATGAAAGCATTGGCTGAAAATCGATACGAACCGCTATTGATTCTTGATGCATTTTTGTTGCGTTCGCTTGCGGTTGCTGGATATGCACCATCAATGACAATTTGTTCTAAGTGTGAAGCACCTGGACCACATAGATACTTTTCACTAGTTGGCGGTGGTTCAGTATGCGCAGATTGTCGGCCATCTGCGTGTGCAACCCCTGCGCCAGAAACTCTAGATCTGATGGGCGCATTACTGTCTAGTGATTGGGATGTTGCATCTGCAAGTGAAGGAAAATTTCGTCGCGAGGCTAGTGGTTTAATCGCCGCTTACTTACAATGGCATCTTGAACGCGGCCTGCGTTCCTTGCCGATGGTGGAGCGGGTATGACAATAAAGATTCCTCATCACGTTGCAATAGTGATGGATGGCAATGGTCGCTGGGCACAAAAGCGAGGACTACCTCGCACAGCAGGACATGAAGCTGGTGAAGCGGCGTTATTTGATGTCGTAGAAGGCGCAATCGAATTTGGTGTTAAAGAAATAAGTGCGTATGCATTTTCAACGGAAAACTGGAGACGCTCACCAGATGAGGTCAAGTTCTTGATGGGCTTTAATCGAGATGTTATTCGCAGACGCCGGGATCAAATGAACGAGATGGGTGTCCGGATCCGCTGGGTAGGA
>WLCR01000081.1 GCA_009705235.1 Actinomycetota bacterium
GGAGTTGTGCCAAGTGCGTTTACTACCCATCCACCAACTCCAAGCACCGAAACCAAAGTCGCTGCAATAACAAAGCGGCCTGCTGGGAAAACTACTGGGCGAGTGGTCATTAACTCTTGCAATTTCATGAAAGTAATAATCGATCCGCTAAATGAAACGCAGCCAACAATCACCGTAAAGACTGTGAACACAACTTCGGCAGTGGTTGCCTGATCGCCAAGATTTAAGTATTCAACAATTGCTACTAGTGCAGCTGCGCCACCACCAACACCATTAAATAGTGCAACAAGTTGAGGCATCTGTGTCATTTGGACTTTGCGAGCGGCAGGAACTCCGATTACAAGTCCAATTGCCATTGCGCCAAGAATCCAACCAAGATTGTTTAGGGGTAGTGATGAATCAGGATTAGCGTAGAAAAAAACAACCAAGGTTGCTAATCCAGCACCAAAGGCACCAATTAGGTTGCCACGTCGAGCGGTCTTTGGATGGGATAAACCTTTCAATGCAAGGATGAAAGCAATACCTGCAGCAAGTCCAATTAGGTCATAAATAGTGCGGCTCATTTTTTATTTCCCTTGAACATTTCAAGCATTCGGTCGGTGACGACAAATCCGCCGACCATGTTGATTGTTGCTAAAATAATTGCTGCAACTGATAGACCGAGTTCAAGATTTGTTGTGCTGTGATCGGCCACAATAATCGCGCCAACCAAGATAACTCCGTGAATCGCATTGGCACCTGACATCAAAGGTGTGTGCAAAGTTGAGGACACCTTAGAAACTACCTCAAAGCCAACGAAGACAGAGAGCACGAAAATCGAAACTATCGCCATCGGTTCCATTACTGAGCTCCTCTTCGTGATCCACCATGTGTTACCGCTGCGCCGTTGATAATTTCATCATCGAAATCAAGATTAAATGCAACCTTCTGATCATCCTTTGCAGGAACAGTGAACAGAGACAATAGATTTACAACGTTTCGTGAGTACAAAAACGATGCGTGGAATGGAAGTTGGCTAGGTACATCTTTGCCTCCCCAGATACGAACTCCACCAGCTGTTTCAACAATTTCACCTGGCTTTGATCCTTCAACATTTCCACCAGTCTCGGCAGCTAAGTCAACGATGATTGTTCCGGGCGCCATTGCATCCACCATTGCTTGTGTCATTAATCGAGGTGCTTGGCGACCGGGGACAGCAGCCGTTGTAATCACTACATGCGATTTGGCGATGTACGGCGTCAAAAGTTCACGTTGCTTTGCAGCACGATCTTCTGTCATTTCGCGCGCGTATCCGCCAGCACCTTCTAGCGCTTCAAGTTCTAATTGAATAAATGTTGCACCCATAGAACGAACTTCATCAGCAGATGCGGGACGAACATCGTAAGCCGAAACAACTGCGCCCAAACGACGGGATGTTGCAATTGCTTGCAATCCTGCAACACCTGCACCGAGGACTAATACTTGTGCAGGCGTAACTGTTCCAGCCGCCGTCATGAGCATTGGAAAGAATCGCGGCGAAAGTTCTGCTCCAACAACAGCAGCGCGATATCCGGCGCACAATGCTTGTGACGTTAGAGCATCCATTGACTGTGCTCGCGAAATACGTGGAACTAGTTCAAGTGAAAACGCTGTGACACCCGCAGATGCCGCCGCTTCAATTGAATCAACTGCTGTGACTGGAGATAAAAATGAAATTGTGATTGCACCTTTTTTCAAGGTTGCCATTTGTTGGGCGGTCAACGGCTGAACAGACAGGACAACATCTGCATCTGAAAGGACATCGCCTTGTTTGACTGTCGCACCGGCTGCAGTGAAGTCAGCATCAGTTGCTTGCGAAAGAGCACCCGCCCCAGCTTCGATAACTACATCGAGTCCTAGTCGAGTTAACTTATTGATGATGTCTGGAACAAGCGCTACACGCTTTTCTCCAGCTTTAATTTCCTTTGGAACGGCTACGCGCATAGACCAAAGATTACTGGGTGGAACCCTTCAAGTCACCTTTTATTAAGTGATAAAGAATCGATTGAATAGTTGTACGGCGGTGATACGCCTCTCTCCATACGACAGAACGTGGTCCATCGATTACAGATGCCTCTACTTCTTCACCACGATGAGCAGGTAAACAATGCATGAACACCGAGTCCTTGCTTGTCATCTTCATGAGTGCTTCAGTTACAGCAAATGGTGAGAGTGCTGGCACCTTTTCGGCACGATCTGCTTCTGAATCGCCCATGGACATCCATACATCTGTATACAAAACAGATGCATCTTTGGCTGCAGACTCTGGGTCATGCGTTACTTCAACTTTTCCGCCATTGTGTGAAGCAATATTTTTTGCAACAGCAACGACAACAGGATCTGGTGCCCACTTACCGCTAGGTGTTGCTGCAACAACATGCGCACCCATGATTGCACCCATGAGCAACCATGCATGAGACATATTGTTTCCATCACCAAGGTAGACAAACTTACGACCAGAAATATCTGTGCCAAATTTTTCACGAATTGTTAACCAATCAGCAAGTAACTGTGTTGGATGATCATCATCTGTTAATGCATTGATAACTGGAATTGATGCGTTAGCACCAAGTTCGTCAACATCTGCTTGTGCAAATGTCCGAACTATTAATGCACTGCAATAGCCGCTGATTATTTTTGCCGTGTCTGCAATTGTTTCTCCTCGTCCCAATTGCAATTCATCGCCACGGATAAAAATTGGAGTTCCACCTAGATGGGCAACAGCTGTTTCAGATGACAGGCGGGTTCGGGTTGAAGGCTTGGTCATGTAAATAGCAACGGACTTATGGGCCAGGGCGGTACTAGAGCGCAGTGGATTCTCAGCAAATTCAGCCGCGGTTGAAAGTAACAATTCAACATCTGCGCGACTCAAGTGCTCTGTACGTAGTAAGTCCTTCATTGGTGAATTCTACCCGTATTTTTCAGGCGCTCAAAGGTATTCTTATGCACCTCATGGGCCTCTTTAAGAAAATCGGAACAGACGGTGACACCGATCTACTGACCCGACCATCCGAAGAACTGCTCGAAGATGATGGTGGACATGATCGTTTCGCTCATTATGTGAAAAAAGAGAAGATTACTGAATCTGCTGTAACTGGAAAATCAGTAAAAGCTCTGTGCGGGAAAAAATGGATCCCATCACGCGATCCCGAAAAGTACCCAATCTGTCCGACCTGCAAAGAAATATATGCGGGTTTGAAATCAGCACCCGAAGATAAACCGACATCCGACAATAAATGAGAATGAAGCGCGCGATTGGCTTCACACTTTCCTTACTTTTACTTTCCACCATCATTGCGCAGCCACTGCAAGCAGTCGACAAAGAACCACGAAAGATTTTGTCAGGGTGGATTCCTTATTATTCGGTGAAAACAGTGTTGCCATTGGTACGCAAACTTCCATCTGCTTCACCAAATGTTGAGGGCCAGCCATCGGTCTGCGATGCATCTCAATATGGACCAGTAGAAAACCAAGCGATCGAAAGTTCTTACCTTTTTACAAATAAAGATTTAATGAAAGAGGTAATGCCATTTTGGTACAGCCTTAAGAGCCCAACGGTTATTCGAGACAATTATGTGAGCGGGAACCCTTCCTGGCCAATTGCTGACACTGTTTGCTTGATGCGCCGCGCGGGTTTACAAGTTATTCCAACAATGACAGATGGCACCGCCAAACTGGTTCTTTCTGAGTACTTGGCTAATCCGGCAACGCGCACAACAATTGTGAAAACTATTGTGGATTTAGTTATGAAGAACAATTTTGACGGTATTGATCTTGATTACGAAGGGTTTGCATTTGTCGATGGAAATGCCACCTGGAGCAAGACAGCTCCTCGCTGGGTTGCTTTGATAAAGGAATTAAGTGTGGCGTTACATGCAAAAAATAAATTATTATCGGTTTCAACACCATATGTGTATGACCCAAAAGAAAAACAAAAAGGTTATTTTGTGTACGCATGGGCAGATATTGCAAGCAGTATCGATCGTTTGCGAATCATGACATATGACTATTCTGTTGCTAGACCAGGACCAATGGGTCCATTGGCATGGACTGAAAAAACGATTAAGTATGCAATAAGTGTTATGTCGCCATCAAAAGTTTATGTGGGTTTACCTGGATATGGACGTGACTGGATTACTTCAGTACAAGGTAAGTGTCCAATATCAGCACCACCTGGCTTAATTGGCGGAGCAAAAGCTGCAACATTTAAAATGAATTATGCAGCAGCAAAGGCTGCAATTGACGGTGCGATACCAACATTTAATGAGCAATATAGCGAGGCTACTTACAACTACACCCAAAACTATAACGGTTTAACTGCAACAGGTGCATCGACTGCTTGTACCGTTAATCGAACCGTTTGGTATCAAAATGCTCGCAGCTATGCTGATCGAATCGCGCTAGTTGCAAAGTATCGTCTTGGCGGTGCTGCAATGTGGACATTAGGTATGGAAGAAATTGCAGCAACAAATGAGATTCGAACTGCAGCCCTTGCTATTGCACCGGATCCCGTTGTAAATACAATCTCATTAGAAAACGTTACCGATGGCTTTGTAAATTATGGAAGTCTATTTACTGTCAAAGGCCTAATTACCTTGAAGGATAAAACACCGATTGCAGGACTTAATGTCACTCTTGAAATCAAGCGCCCTAATGAGACTACCTGGGCAAAAATTGCAGATTTAGTGACAGCAGCCGATGGAACTGTGACAACTCCAATGACTTTGGGTGGGGCTGCATCGGTTCGATTAACCACAGGTGGCACATGGGAACGTGCAGCATCGGTTAGTACTGAAGAAGAGATTTTAGTGAAGAGTCTGCTTCAAGTAGATCGCCCAGTATCAGCCTTAAAAACTCTGCCAATCACCATCAAAGCTCAATTGCTTCCAAAGCTTGCGGGCAAGACTGCCAACCTACAAAAGAATGTGAATGGAAAGTGGCAAAATATTGGTACTTCATCTATTTCAGATGCCAATGGGGTGTTCACATTTATCACGTCAGAGCCTAAGCGAGGAGTCGTCACAATGCGTATTCAAGTCGTCGATGACATTGCTTCACCTATATTTGCGATTGTGATTCGATAATTATGGTCAAAATTAGTGACAAGATTGAAGAAGAGCTAAAAGCAATTTTTAGCGGTGATGTTCCATGGATAACTATTGTGTGGGACGACCCAGTTAATCTGATGACC
>WLCR01000082.1 GCA_009705235.1 Actinomycetota bacterium
ACAGAGATTGAGATCGAAGCATTTGATCCAACTCAGTACGGAATGGCTGCTCGTTACGATGCAGAAGGAAACTTCATTTACCCTGAAGGATTCGATGCAGACTCACAAGAGTGGAAGCCAGGATATGAAACACAGCGCGAAGAGTGGGAAAAGCAGTACGCCCAAGCGCAAGAGCGTTTCATGGCACACAAGAAGCAAAAGTCTGAAGCAAAGGTTGCTGACGCAGCTGCTGCTCCAGTTGAAGGCGCAGAGGAAGTTGTTGCTGCCGAGTAATCAAAACTCCTAAAAGGGAGTCCAGCTTGAAGTCGCGAGAAAAACGTTTGAACCTCGCTTACTTCAACTGGACTCCCTTGTATTTATCTAGCACCCTTTCTTGCATCTACTGAATTCCCTCGATCGAACTGAAGGAAAGGTAGAGTTCGCATATGCGGGTTATTGGGCTAACTGGGGGAATTGGTTGCGGCAAGTCACTTGCCGCGCAGTACTTTGCCGAACTCGGAGCGCTAGTGATTGATGCCGATCAATTGGCCAGGGCGGCAATAGAACGTGGAACAGATGGATTTGATGAAGTTGTAGCGATATTTGGTGATTCGATTTTAAAGGATGGAAATATAGATCGCAGGGCTTTAGGTGACCTGATATTTAAAGATGCAACTGCAAGGACACAATTAGAAAACATTATTCATCCATTTGTGCGAAGAGAATTTGAAGAAGCGATGGCATCACTTAAGGGTGATCAAGTTCTTGTCTATGAGATTCCATTGTTGGTTGAAACAGGTGCTCAAGAAAGATTTGATGTCGTCATAACCGTTGAATCTGAAATGGAAAATCGCGTTGCACGACTGCGGGCTAGAGGGATGCATATTTCCGAAATTGAAGGCCGAATTGCGGCGCAAGCTACTCGTGAACAGCGCATAGAGGTCGCCGATTTCCTCATAGAAAATGATGGAACCGAAGATGAGCTGCTGCGCCAGGTTGAAAACATTTGGGATAGCCTCCACGATAATTAATAAGTAGGCTTGGCAAATGCGCCCAATATCTGATCTACAACGCAGAGTTGAGCCCTTTCAAGTAATCAGTGACTATGTTCCGGCGGGCGATCAACCAGCTGCCATTGCTGAAATTACACAGCGAATCAATGCTGGAGAACGAGATGTAGTTCTGCTCGGTGCTACCGGAACAGGAAAGTCGGCGACAACTGCCTGGTTGATTGAACAGCTTCAACGACCAACATTAGTTCTCGCTCCCAACAAGACACTTGCTGCCCAGCTGGCAAATGAATTCAGAGAACTTTTGCCTAACAATGCCGTTGAATACTTTGTTTCTTATTATGACTACTACCAACCAGAAGCATATGTTCCACAGACAGATACCTTTATCGAAAAAGATTCAAGCGTCAATGAAGAGGTGGAACGTTTACGCCACTCGGCAACTAATTCACTGCTGACTCGCCGAGATGTCATTGTTGTTGCAACGGTTTCTTGTATTTATGGTTTAGGTACTCCACAGGAATACGTGGATCGCATGGTTCGTCTGCGAGTTGGTGAAGAAATCGAGCGCAACGCTTTACTTCGCAGATTTGTTGATGTTCAGTACAAACGCAATGACATGGCCTTTGAACGAGGAACTTTCCGTGTACGTGGTGACACCATTGAGATTATTCCTATGTATGAAGAGCTGGCCATTCGCATCGAAATGTTTGGCGATGAGATTGAAAAATTGACGACCCTTCACCCGTTAACGGGGGAGATCATTAGAGATGAAGAAGAAATCTTTATCTTCCCTGCAACACACTATGCCGCAGGTCCTGAAACAATGAAACGGGCCATTGGCGATATCCAGGATGAACTACAGGTTCAGTTAAATCTTTTCGAAAAGCAGGGCAAGTTACTAGAAGCCCAACGGCTTCGTATGCGAACAACCTTTGATATTGAAATGATGGAACAAATCGGATTTTGTAGTGGTATCGAGAACTATTCCCGTCATTTAGATGATCGAGCAGCAGGATCTGCTCCTCATTGCTTACTTGATTATTTCCCCGAAGACTTCTTGGTTGTTATCGATGAAAGTCACGTTACGGTTCCACAGCTTGGTGCAATGTTTGAAGGCGATGCCTCACGTAAGCGCACCTTGGTTGAGCATGGTTTCCGTCTACCAAGCGCATTAGATAATCGACCGCTTAAGTTTCCAGAATTTGTCGAACGCACAGGCCAAACTCTTTATCTTTCGGCAACACCAGGTAAGTATGAGTTGGCCAAGGTCAATGGCGATGTTGTTGAGCAGGTTATCCGTCCTACTGGCTTGGTTGATCCACAAATTGTTATCAAGCCAATCAAGGGCCAGATTGATGATCTACTCAATGAAATCAATATCCGTGCTGCAAAAAATGAGCGTGTGTTAGTTACAACGTTGACCAAGAAGATGTCTGAAGATTTAACGGATTACTTGCAAGAGCGCGGTGTCAATGTTCGTTACTTGCACTCTGAAGTAGATACTTTGCGCCGTGTTGAATTGCTACGTGAACTCCGCACTGGAGATTACGACGTCTTAATTGGAATCAATTTGCTTCGTGAAGGTTTGGATCTACCTGAAGTTTCACTGGTGGCAATTTTAGATGCAGACAAGGAAGGGTTCCTGCGATCATCTACTTCACTGATCCAGACTATTGGCCGAGCGGCCCGAAATGTTTCTGGCGAAGTTCATATGTATGCAGATCGCATTACTGATTCAATGGCAAAAGCTATTGATGAAACTAACCGTCGTCGCGCCAAGCAGGTTGCCTATAACCTCGAACGCGGTGTTGACCCACAGCCACTGCGCAAGAAGATTGCTGACATCACTGATTTGATCAATCGCGAGAGTGAAGATACGGAAGAGCTCTTGTCCCATGAAAAGGGTGGAGCCAAGAAGATTGCATCATCGGCTGGAATTTATGATAAATCCTCGGTTTCCTTGCCGCGCAAAGACCTGATCGCATTGATAGGCTCGCTCACCGATCAGATGCGCAATGCAGCATCTGAACTTCAATTTGAGGTTGCTGCGCGATTGCGTGATGAAATCAAAATTTTGAAGAAAGAGCTACGAATGATGGAAGAGGCAGGGGTTTGAGCATCGATAAGTTGGTTGTGCGCGGAGCACGCGAACACAACCTCAAAAATGTTTCCATCGAACTACCTCGAGATGCCTTAGTCGTATTTACGGGACTATCTGGTTCTGGTAAATCTTCGCTGGCCTTTGACACAATCTTTGCCGAAGGCCAACGCCGTTATGTCGAATCACTGTCTGCTTATGCGCGCCAGTTCCTGGGCCAAATGGACAAACCAGATGTCGATTTCATAGAAGGTTTGTCTCCGGCTGTTTCCATTGATCAGAAATCAACCAACCGCAACCCTCGATCAACCGTTGGCACAATCACCGAGGTCTATGACTACTTGCGTCTTTTGTTTGCCCGCGCAGGACGTCCGCACTGTCCTAAGTGCGGAAAGGCTGTCACGCGGCAGTCACCGCAGCAAATTGTTGATCAAATCCTTGAACTTCCACCAACGACAAAGTTTCAGGTTTTAGCGCCGGTTATTCGCGCACGTAAAGGCGAATTTGTTGAACTGTTTAGCGATTTGATAACACAAGGATATTCACGCGCACGCATCGATGGGGAAGTCGTTCAGCTTTCTGATGCGCCAAAGTTAAAAAAGCAAGAAAAGCACACCATCGAAGTAGTTATTGATCGATTGACCGCGAAAGCTGAAAGTAAAACACGCCTGACAGATTCAATTGAAACTGCCTTACGACTTGCCTCCGGAATCGTTGTACTTGATTTTGTTGATGCTAAAGGTGCTGACAAGGAGCGCACTTACAGCGAGCATCTTGCCTGTCATGATTGCGAGCTTTCCTTCGAAGAACTTGAACCTCGTTCATTCTCATTTAACTCTCCTTTCGGTGCATGTGCTGAATGTTCAGGTATCGGTACTAAAAAAGAGGTTGATGAAGATCTGATCATTCCTGATGATTCGATCTCGATTAATGACGGTGCTATTGCGCCATGGACTGGTGCTCAATCATCGGATTACTTCCTGCGCTTACTAGAAGCCCTTGCAAAAGACTTGCCATTCTCACTTGATACGCCGTGGAAGAAGATCTCGGTAAAAGCCCGTGAAGCAATCCTTAATGGCTACGAGTATGAAATCAAGATGAAGTACAAGGGTCGCTACGGTGCCCGCAATTACACAACTGGCTTTGAAGGTGTGATTCCTTTTATCCACCGCCGTCATGAGGAAACAGATAGCGATTACAGCCGCGATAAGTACGAGGCCTATATGCGCGAGATATCCTGCGAAAAATGCAACGGTGCTCGCTTAAAGCCTGAAGTACTTGCTGTAACAATCGGGGACAAGAACATTTCACAGATCTGTGAACTATCAATTGCAGATTGTGCAACTTTTTTAAAACAGATCAAGCTGAACAAGCGTGAGGCGCAAATTGCAGAACGCGTCATGAAAGAGGTCAATGCGCGTCTTGGTTTCTTGCTCGATGTTGGCCTTGATTACCTCTCTCTGGCGCGCCCTGCAGGTTCTCTATCTGGCGGCGAAGCACAGCGAATCCGTCTGGCAACTCAGATCGGTAGCGGTTTAGTCGGAGTTCTCTACGTTCTAGATGAGCCATCCATCGGTCTGCACCAAAGAGATAACAAACGATTGATTGAAACTCTCACCCGCCTGCGCAATCTCGGTAACACTCTGATCGTTGTGGAACATGATGAAGAAACTATTCGTACCGCTGACTGGATTGTTGATATCGGACCAGGTGCTGGTGAACACGGCGGCAAGGTAGTTGTCTCTGGAAGCTATGAAGATCTAATTGCATCGAAAGAATCAATTACCGGTGCATATTTGTCAGGTCGTAAATCAATTGCGATCCCAAAGATGCGACGACCAATCGATGCTAAACGCAAACTTGTTGTGAAAGGTGCGAAAGAGAATAACCTGAAAGAAATTGATGTCGAAGTTCCTTTGGGGGTCTTTGTATCAGTCACTGGTGTCAGTGGTTCTGGAAAATCAACGCTTGTCAACGACATCTTGTATACAGTCTTAGCTAACAAGTTAAACGGTGCACGTCTGGTCCCTGGTCGTCACAGGACTGTGACTGGTGTGGAGTTATTGGACAAGGTTGTGCACGTTGATCAATCACCAATTGGTCGGACACC
>WLCR01000083.1 GCA_009705235.1 Actinomycetota bacterium
CAGTTTTACCTAGCGGTCTGCGTATCGTTACTGAAGAAGTTCCTTCGGTACGCAGCGCCGCGATTGGTATTTGGGTAAATGTTGGATCTCGTGATGAAACCCCGGCAGTTGCTGGGGCTTCTCACTTTCTAGAGCATTTACTGTTTAAAGGCACAAAACGACGTAATGCTTTAGAAATTTCATCTTCCATCGAATCTGTTGGTGGCGAGATGAACGCATTTACCAGCAAGGAGTACACCTGCTTCTACGCACGCGTGATTGATACTGATTTGCCTATGGCAATTGATGTTATTTCGGATTTAATTACCTCATCAATTGTGACCGCACTTGATGTTGATGCCGAGCGCAAAGTTGTTTTAGAAGAGATCGCTATGCGCGATGATGATCCCAGCGATTTGGTACATGACTTATATGCAGAAACGTATTACGGGGACACCCCTTTGGGTCGTCCAATTTTGGGAACAATTGATTCAATTAAATCGATGTCCAGAAACGCTGTCTTTAACTACTACAAGAAGCGTTATTTGCCACAGGATTTAGTGGTTGCTGTAGCTGGAAACATCAAGCACAAAAAAGTCGTGGCAATGGTGGAAGCTGCACTTTCCCAGGATGGTTTTTTAGATGTAAAGGGTGCGCCAGTTATTCGCCCCAGTGCGTCGGTTAAAAAAAGTGCTCAGCAATCTGTTGGCTTGATTACCCGCCCAACCGAACAAGCGCATATGTTTTATGGGATGGAAGGCGTTGCACGTCACGATGATCGACGTTTTGCAATGGGTATTTTGGCATCAGCTTTAGGTGGCGGAATGTCATCACGCTTGTTCCAGGAAATTCGCGAAAAGCGTGGACTCGCTTATTCTGTGTATGCATATGCCCAACAGTTTGCAGGTAGTGGACAGATAGGTTTTTATGCAGGCTGTAATCCAACAAAAGCGATTGAGGTAGTTGAAATCATTCGCGAAGTATTGGCAGATGTTGCTGACCACGGCATGTCACATGAAGAAATAGAACGCGCTAAAGGCGCAGTTCGAGGTTCACTAGTCTTAAGCCAAGAAGACTCAGGATCTCGCATGAGCCGAATCGGTAAAAACGAGATTGTCTATGGCCACATCATGGGCTTTGATGAAATCTTAAAGGCAATTTCAGCGGTCAATTCCACAGACATCAAGGAAATTGCCAGCGACTTTTTGACCAAAACGCCTACCCTTGCTCTTGTAGGTCCATTCAAGTCTGAGTCCAAATTTGAGAAGGTGTTAAGCGCATGATCAATGTTGCAGTGCTAGGTGCTCGTGGACGCATGGGTTCTGAAGTAGTTAAAGCTGTCGAGGCTGCTGAAGGTTTAGCTTTGGTTGCAGCACTTGATCTAGGTGATTCAATTGATCAGCTAAAGGATTCTGGCGCACAAGTAGTTGTTGATTTTACAACTCCAGATAGTGTGATGAATAACTTGGAGTTCCTTATTAACAACGGAATCAACGTAGTTGTTGGAACAACAGGATTTGATGAAGCCAAACTTGCAACTGTCAAAGGTTGGTTAGCCGCAAATCCATCAGTGGGTGTATTAATTGCCCCAAACTTTGCAATAGGTGCGGTATTAATGATGGAGTTTGCCGCAAAGGCAGCTAAGTACTTTGAATCCGCTGAAATAATTGAACTTCATCACCCTGCAAAGGTTGATGCACCGTCCGGAACAGCTGCCCGCACCGCAGAGTTAATGACTGCCGCTCGTAAAGAGGCTGGACTTGGGGCAATGCCAGATGCCACTACAACATCTTTAGAGGGTGCTCGTGGCTCATTAGTTGGGGATATTCCAGTGCACTCAGTACGTGCTCGTGGATTAGTTGCACATCAAGAGGTTCTGTTTGGCGGATTAGGGGAGACCTTAACTATTCGTCACGATTCAATTGACCGTGCAGGATTTATGCCAGGAGTTATTCTTGGCGTACGAAAAATTATTAACCATCCAGGCCTAATTCATGGCCTAGACAAGTTCATGTAAGGAGCAGCTCATGTCAAAAGATCAAATCACAATGTATGGCGCCGATTGGTGCGGAGATTGCCGACGTTCAAAGCGCTTATTTGAAGAGCTCAATGTCGAATACACATTGATTGATACAGATTCAGATTTAACTGCGGCTGACAAGGTCATCGAAATTAACGGTGGAGCAAAGTCAATTCCAGTCATTGTTTTCTCTGACGGTACTCACTTAACGGAGCCATCAGATAATGATCTAAAGGCAAAGCTGCAATCGTTGGGCATAATTTAAGAACAAATTGCTTTAAAGCCAGCGATATACAGCCGCAGATGAAACTGCAGCTGAGAGCACAACAACTGGAAATGGCGCTTTGAGAAATAGTGCAATTATTGCAACTGATAATCCAACTAGGCGTTGGTCAACCATGAGCTTTGATTTTTCAGAAAAACTCTGAACAGCCACTAAGGCGCTGAGCAATGCAATTGGAATAAGTGCGTTGATACGTTGAATCTTTGGGTGTGAAAGCCAGCGTTCTGGAACAGAGTGGCCTGAGTACTTGAGCGCAAACGCAATGACGCTAGTTCCAATTGTTGCGATCCACAGTGCACTCATAGTTTGCTCGCTCATCGCTTGAGCCCAATCACTATTGCAATAAATGCTGTTGCAATTATGGGAAGACCTGCAGGCAAGATGGGCGTCATTGCGATTGCAAAGAGTGCGCAACTAACAGCCAGGATTCGCTCAAAATTTCCTGTTAATCGCGGCCACACTAACCCCAAGAATGCAGCGGGAACTGCAGAATCAAGACCAAATGCGCGGATATCGCCCATAGCTTGAGCACCTAGCGCACCGGCCAATGTAAAAAGATTCCAAAATACAAAGACACCAATACCTGTGTACCAAAAACCTTTGCGCATGGCATCGTCACCATGAGGCTCTTGCCCAAGTGCAACCGCTGTTGATTCATCAATAGTTATTTGTGCTGCAACTACTCGGGTTAATCCCGACACTTTAAGTCGGGGAGCCATGATGACTCCATAGAGTGCATTTCTAACACCAAGTAAAGATGCAGTTGCGATTCCACTTAATGCAGATCCACCGGCACCTAGTACGCCAATAACGGCAAATTGAGATGCGCCAGAAAAAGTCAATAATGAAAGTAAGCAGCTTTGCAAAACAGTAAAGCCATTGGCCACAGCGGCTGCGCCAAATGCGACCCCATATGCACCGACGGTCAGTGAAACACTGAGCGAATCGCGCAATGTGGTGGAGGCAACCTTGGACACGCGGACATTGTGCCGTATAAATCCAAGAGCCGATAGGGGCAAATAGATAGGGTGCCTCCATGAGTGAAGAGATTATTTACCGCGATGATGTGACTGTTGAATTGGTCAAAGCCAGTGCTAGCGATGCAGATGTTATTTGGGCTGCTCGAGTATCAACAGCTGGCGAGCAATCGATGGAAGAGATTGGTGAAGATCCAGCACGTTCTGCAGGATTGATTAACTATCTTGCTCGTGAACGTCACGGCTCTCCATTCGAACACACATCTATGACTTTCTTTGTTTCTGCACCGATCTTTGTTTTCCGTGAATTTATGCGCCACCGCATCGCTTCATACAATGAAGAAAGTGGTCGATACCGCGAGTTAAAGCCTGTTTTCTATATTCCATCTGCCGAACGTAAACTTATTCAAGTCGGCAAGACTGGTGCATATACATTTGTTGATGGCACCAAAGAGCAGTTTGATGTAACAGTTGCAGCTATGAAAGATGCATACATAGTTGCCTACGATAGTTATCAAAAAATGTTGGAAGCCGGAGTTGCTCGCGAAGTTGCACGTGCTGTGTTGCCCGTTGCAACTTATTCTTCTATGTATGTTTCCATGAACGCCCGCGCATTAATGAACTTTTTGTCTTTGCGTACCGCCCGCGAAGGCTCACACTTTCCTAGCTATCCTCAACGTGAAATTGAGATGGTTGCCGAGAAAATGGAAGCAGAATTTGCGAAATTAATGCCACTTACATACGGAGCCTTTGAAAAGTCTGGACGAATCGCCCCTTAAAACGGGTAGAGTTCACCGCATGACAATCGCAGCTCCATTTGGACGGCTTCTGACCGCAATGGTCACGCCCTTCACAAAAGATGGGGCCATAGATTGGGCAGGAGTCGAAACTCTTGCAGCTCACCTGGTAGCAACGGGCCATGATGGAATTGTGGTTAACGGAACAACAGGAGAAGCACCAACAACTAAATCCTCTGAAAAAGAGGAGATCATCCGCGTTGTACGAAATACAGTGGGATCAAAAGTTAAGGTTCTATCTGGTGCTGGAGATAATGAAACTGAGTACTCAGTCAATCAAGCAAAGCGCACTGAAAAAGCTGGAGCCGATGGTTTGCTTGTAGTGACTCCGTATTACAACAAACCACCACAAGCTGGAATTGAAGCTCACTTCCGCGCAGTTGCAGATGCAACCGATCTTCCAATGATGATGTACGACATTCCGGGTCGCACCGGAGTTCCAATTGAACCTGACACAATTGTTCGATTGTCCGAACACCCTCGCATCGTGGCGCTTAAGGATGCAAAGGGAGATGTCGCATCTACTTCGTGGGTTATAAAACGTTGTGGAATTCCTGTTTATTCTGGTGATGACATTCTTAACTTGCCACTTCTTTCAGTTGGTGCGGTTGGATTTGTATCTGTCTGTGGTCACACAGTCGGAAAAGACCTTCGCGAGTTATTAGATTCTTGGTTTGCCGGAAACGCTGAACGCGCATTAGAAATCCATCAGAAGCTATTGCCTGTCTACACCGGAACATTCCGTACTCAAGGTGCGATCCTGACAAAGGCTGCGCTGACATTAATGGGCCTACCTGGTGGCCACACTCGTCTTCCTCTAGTCGATGCAACTGATGCACAGATCGCGCAACTGCGTGAAGATTTACGTGCCGGTGGCGTTGCAGTTAACTAATGAATCATCCACATCCAAATCTAAGTACTCCACCACAATTAGTTGATGGCGGTTTGCGCATTGTTGCGCTAGGTGGCCTTACTGAAATTGGCCGCAATATGACTGTTTTTGAATATAAATCAAAGTTACTAATTGTGGACTGTGGAGTGTTGTTTCCGGAAGATAATCAGCCAGGCATTGATTTAATTCTTCCTGACTTTTCTTACATCCGAGATCGTCTAAATGATGTTGTTGCAATCTTTCTAACGCA
>WLCR01000084.1 GCA_009705235.1 Actinomycetota bacterium
AAGGAATAACTAAGGAAGGTTGGAACTTCTGATCCACCTGCAGGAATTACTCCAAGTGGAAAACCAAGGAAGGTTCCTCTGATCCAAGGCTTCCACGATCGTTTCCAGTCCTCACGGCTCATTAGAGCCTTGCCCTTCATGGGAATAATTTCCCAGCCAGAATCTTTAAAACGACTTGCAATATAAAGTGCCTCACCTAATGCAAAAATTGAAACAATAACAGGAACAGTCTCAATACCTTCGACTGCTGATTGATTTCCGAATGTTAAGCGAGAAAGCCCTGACTGAAGGTCAGCACCGACAAGTCCTAAAACGAGACCTACTGCTAATGAAATAAATCCACGTATTTGTGAAGCGCCCAGGAGTGAGGAAACAGTTCCGAATGCAACCAACATCAGCGCCACATATTCAGCTGCACCAACTTTAATTGCTAAATCTGCGATTGAGGGTGCGGTGAAAGCCAGAATTAAGGTTGCAATAGAGCCTGCAATAAATGAACCAATTGCAGCGGTTGCAAGTGCAGCCCCTGCACGCCCACGTCGGGCCATTTTATTTCCTTCTAGGGCAGTTATTACTGATCCGGATTCGCCTGGGGTATTTAAAAGAATTGAAGTCGTTGATCCGCCATACATTGCACCGTAATAGATTGCTGCAAACATAATCAAGGCTGACGCTGGACTTACCGTGTAGGTAATCGGAAGAAGAAGCGCAATTGCTAATGCAGGGCCAATTCCAGGTAGCACGCCAACAAGTGTGCCTAAGAAGGTTCCAAGCAATCCAAATCCCAAGTTGCTTAATGTCAATGCACTGGCAAATCCGTCCATCAATGAATTGAAACTATTCATTAAAGCCCCTTAAGTATTCCTGCTGGGAGTGGAACATTAAGAAACTTAGTAAATGACAAATAAACTAAAAATATAAAGAGCGTCCCAAAAAAGCCTGTCTTCAGATGCTTCTTATCGCCAAAGGCAACAGTAATACCAAAAAAAGTAACTGATGCTGCTACTACAAAACCAGCACGTTCAACCAACAATAGAAATGCAAATAATGAACCAAGTACTATTCCAAAAGTCTTAAAATCAGATGGTTCAACTTTGTCTCCAGCTTCAAGTCCCTCTGGGATGGCTAAATCACCTTTAATAATTTTTATGGCCAAAATAAGACTCAATAATGTAAGGAAAAATGCAATTGCATAAGGAAAAACTTTTGGGCTAACGATTAAGTTGAAGGCTGGCTGTTCCACCCTGTAGGTATCCCAAAAAACTATAACTCCCAGGAGAAAGAGTGAGCCCACAAATGTGAGCTCACTCTTTCCGCCTTGTGGAACTTTTACTTTAATTGATTTTTCCTGACTACTTAATCAATTTGAAAGCGGTAAGAACGTCAAGAATTGCTTGATTCTCAACCTTTAGCCACTTAGTAAATGAATCTCCAGCGCGGTACTCATCAATCCATGACTTGGCAACAAGTGTTGACTTCCATGAAGGAGTTGAGTGGAGAGCATCGATAACCTTAACTTGATTAAGAAGCTCAGCAGGAGTTAGGTCAGATGGAGCCAAGATTCCACGCCAGTTACCGAATGTAAGGTCAACACCTTGCTGTAGCAAAGTCTTACCCTTGATAACTGAAAGTGGCTTAGGTGATGTAACTGCTAGTACACGCATCTTTCCTGCTGCTACATATGAAGCAAACTCAGATGTACCTGCAACGCCTACAGCTACTCTTCCACCAATTACATCTGGAATAAGTGGTCCAGCACCTGAGTATGGGTTGTAGTTAAGGTCTGTTGCCTTAACGCCTACAGTCTGTGCCAAAGTTGCCACAGTTACATGGTCAACTCCACCATAATTTCCTCCACCAATTGCTACAGTCTTAGGATTTGCTTTGATATCGGCTAGCAAATCATTAATAGTCTTGTACTTTGATGAAGTAGGAACAACAAATGCTTCAGCTTCGCGCATAATGCCAGCAATTGGATTTGATGAAGTAATTGACAGCTTTGATCCATTAGTTGCTAATCCGCCAGGCATTGCAAAACCAGTAATCAAAAGTAGATCCTTACGATTCTTTTGATCATAGAAATATCCAAGACCCAATGGTGCATTGGTTTTGTAAGTTACTGTGTAATCTTTAAGCAACTCTTCAGTCTTCATAGCTTCTGCAATAGCAATCGCAGTGGTTCCGTAACCGCCACCAATTGCTGACGATGCCACCCATTCAACTGAACCGAATGGCTTTAGATCTTTGTACCACCACTTAGCTTGAGACTTGAAGGAACCTGTTGTGACGATCATGCATGTTAAGTCTGTTCCATTAATGCCGCGACCTTTAGCAATTTTGCCAGCTTTTGCTGACGCTGCTGTGCAGTCGTCTCCGATTACAGCTTTATTTGCAGGCTTAACCGCAGCATTAGCTGGAAGTGCTGTGCTTGCTAAAACGGCAACTGCAGTTGCCGCAACAGCGAAGCGAATAAAAGAGGTTTTTCTCATCGATGAGTTCTCCGTAGTTTCTTGCCCCCGAGGGTGAGGGATAGGGAGAAACTATTAGATTTTTAGGAAATTAGAAAGCACTTACAGGTACCAAATCAGTAACAAAATTAGGCTTATTGCAGAAGATCAGAGACCTCTATGCCGAGTCTAGTGAGCTCTGATTTTCCGCCATCAAAGGCAGTTAAAACAAATGGTTTTCCATCTGGCATCACTGCATAGGTGTGTTCAAAGTGTGACCCACGCGACTTATCTGCAGAAACAACTGTCCAATCATCTGCCAATACCTTTGTGCGGGCTGAGCCACGAGTAATCATTGGTTCAATTGCTAATACAAAACCAGGAATAATTACTGGACCATTACCTGGTTTACCAAAGTTTAATACATGCGGTTCTTGGTGCATCTCTGTACCGATTCCATGGCCACCGTACTCTTGCAAAATTCCATAGTTACCTTGGGATTTTGTGTACTCCTCAATGGCATGACCAATATCAGAAAGCTTTGCACCATTCTTACCGGCGGCAATTCCCCGCCACATTGATTCTTCACAGACATCCATCATCTTTTGATCTTCAGGATCAATGGTGCCAATTCCAACAGAAAACGCTGCATCGCCATGCCAGCCCTCAATGATTGCACCGCAATCAACAGATACAACATCACCGTCATTGATTACACGATCACCAGGAATGCCATGAACAATCTCATCATTGACAGAGACGCAGATTGTTGCCGGAAAGCCGTGATAACCCTTGAAATTTGATGTTGCACCATTTCGCTTGATGACCGCCTCTGCGACAGCATCTAGTGCGCTAGTCATCATGCCGGGCTTGATTACATCCCTTATTGCTCTATGAATTTCAGCAACAACTAAGCCTGCCTTACGCATTGTCTTAATCTGCTCTGCTGTCTTGATTTGAATTGCCATGATTACAAAGTTACTGTGCGACGCGACTTAGGGCCGAAATAGCATGCGCTGTAATGTCTTCTATGTTTCCGACCGCGCTCACCGAGACCAGAAGACCTTCATTTCGGTAGAAAGAAATGATTGGCGCAGTTTGCTCTGCATAAACTTCGAGGCGGCGCTTAATAACTTCTTCCTTGTCATCTTCACGATTTTCAATCTCTGCGCGTTGAAGTAAGCGGGCGATGATTTCTTCATCAGCAAGAGAGAACTCTAAAACTGCATGTAGAGGTGTCCTTTTATCAGCCAAAATTGCACGTAGAACTTCGGCTTGAGCAACATTTCGTGGAAATCCATCCAGGATGAAACCATTGGCGACATCCTCATGTGTAAGGCGATCTCTGACCATGTCGTTTGTTACAGAATCCGGAACAAGTTCCCCACGATCCATAAATCCTTTTGCTTGAATTCCTAATTCAGTCCCAGCCTTTAAATTTGCACGGAAAATATCTCCGGTAGAAATATGTGGGATTGAATAGTGCGCTGCAAGGAATTGAGCTTGTGTTCCCTTACCGGCACCTGGTGGACCTACCAGGACAAGACGCATTTACTTAAGGAATCCCTCGTATGAACGCTGCTGTAGTTGAGATTCAATCTGCTTAGCCGTATCTAGACCAACACCAACAACAATCAAGATTGCAGTTCCACCGAATGGGAAGTTTTGTGTTGCACCAAATAGCACTAGCGCTCCGATTGGAATTACTGCAACAAGTGCCAAGTACATCGAACCTGGAGCTGTGATGCGTGAAAGTACATACTGAAGGTATTCAGATGTTGGCTTTCCAGCACGAATACCAGGAACAAATCCACCGTACTTCTTCATGTTATCTGCAACCTCATCTGGGTTGAAGGTAATTGCAACATAGAAATAGGTAAAGAAAATAATTAGTGCTGCATAGGTAGCTATATAAATTGGGTGATCACCCTTAACAAAGTTACGGCTAATCCATACGGCCCAACCAGCTTGGCTGTTTGTGAAGTTAACAATCAGCGAAGGAATGTAGAGCAAAGATGATGCGAAAATTACTGGAATAACACCAGCCTGGTTTACCTTGATTGGAATATATGTACTTGTTCCACCGTATGCCTGTCGTCCAACCATGCGCTTTGCATACTGAACCGGGATACGTCGTTGAGCTTGCTCAACAAAGACAACCGCTGCAACAACCAAGACTCCAACAGCCATAACAAAGAGGAAAGCAAACAGTCCCTTTTGAAGTTTGATTGACCATAGCTGGCTTGGGAAACCTGCTGCAATAGATGTGAAGATCAAGATAGACATACCGTTACCGACACCGCGATCAGTGATTAATTCACCGAGCCACATAACTACTGAAGTACCAGCGGTCATAACAACAATCATTGTGATGATGCGCTGCCATGAAGTGTCAGGAATGATTGCAAGAGAACATCCTGAAATCAATCGACCTGGTGTACGAGCAACCGCAATCAAACCAGTTGATTGCAAGATTGCTAAACCAATTGTTAAATAACGAGTGTATTGAGTCAGCGTGGCAGTTCCAGACTGACCTTCCTTTTTCAACGCTTCAAAGCGAGGAATTACAACGGTCAAAAGCTGAACAATAATTGATGCGGTGATGTAAGGCATGATTCCCAAAGCAAAGACAGAGAGCTGAATTAATGCTCCACCGCTAAACAAGTTAATCAAGCCAAACAATCCACCAGTTTGTGTTGTTGCCAAACACTCTTTTACATTTGC
>WLCR01000085.1 GCA_009705235.1 Actinomycetota bacterium
CGTCAGCGACAAGCGCTAATGATGGGTTCACCGTTGTGGGAGAACAGAATTCTGGGACATCAACGTAGTAAGCCGGTTATGCGAGGCTTTGTTATCGATAAAAAAGCAACCATCGAAAGTACTCACACAATCATGCAAGAGTTTGATGTGCGAGCACCAGGTCCAGATACATTGGCAGCTGCACTATCTGGTGGAAATCAACAAAAATTTATTGTCGGTCGCGAGATGAGCAAGGCGCCAGCTCTTTTAGTTGCTTCGCATCCAACGCGTGGTGTGGATGTTGGCGCGCAAGGTGCGATCTGGGATGTTCTGCGCAAGGCTCGCGAAAAAGGGATGGCAATAGTTTTGATTTCAGCTGATCTAGAAGAGTTAATCGGAATGTCTGATCGATTATTAGTCATGTTGCGCGGCAGGTTAACTGCCGAACTAGATCCAGCAAAGACCACTCCAGAACAGCTTGGTTCGGCAATGACGGGTGCAGCATGAGTAACTTGTTTACGAGAAAGCTAACTCCTAGCAAAGTTGGGTTAGCTGTAGCAGCACCATTGGCTGCTGCTATTTTCTCAATTATCATTTCAAGTCTTGCGGTTATTGCGAGCAAGAAATCCCCTATAGAAGCATTCACAACGATGTTGCAGTTTGGTACCGAAACTGGCTCTCTCATGGAGGTAATCAATACTGCAACCCCGTATTACATCGCTGCAATTGCAATTGCGGTCACCTTTAGGGCAGGTCTGTTTAACATTGGTGTAGAAGGTCAATTGCGATTAGGTGCGCTTTTTAGTTGCTACATCGGTGCGATGTTTGTACTTCCACCGGTTTTACATGTTGCAGCGGTGTTTATTGTTGCGATGACATTTGGTGGATTATGGGCTGCAATTGCTGCATATTTAAAGGTGAAGCGTGGTGTAAATGAGGTCATCTCAACGATCATGCTCAATAGCTTGGCTGGCGGTTTGTCTGCTTACTTGCTGTCGAAGCACTTTGCACTAGTCGAAGTAGGCTCAAACAACCTTCAAACTAAGGAGCTACCAGCGTCGGCACAAGTTCCAGATCTAATGCCAATCCTTCGCACACTTGGTGTTGAAGATCAACCAGGCGGCGGTGTCTACGGAATGTTCTTTGTCGCAGTCGCTCTGGGATTTGTTTTCTGGTTTGTTGTAAATCGCACACGCTTTGGTTTCGAGCTTCGCGCATCTGGATTAAATCCAATTGCTGCTCGAGTCAGTGGAGTTAATTCAAAAAGGATGACCTTTATGGCGCTAGTTATTTCTGGTGCTATTGCAGGACTTTCAGGTTTACCTGAAGTCCTAGGACAAACTCACTCATACAACCTTGGCTTCCGTGCAGGTATTGGTTTCTCAGCTATCGCTGTTGCGTTATTGGGTCGAAACTCTGCTGGCGGAATGGCTTTTAGCGCCCTCCTATTTGGATTCTTAGAAGTAAGTTCACGTTCTTTGGAGCTTATTGATATTGCACCTGAAACCTATGTGATCATGCAAGGCTCAATTCTTTTGAGCTCAGTTGTGGCATACGAGGTTGTTAGGCGGTTCAGATTAACGCTGCAAAGCAATGAGTTAGCAAAGGTGGTGCAAGCATGAAGGCCATGAAGATGCTGCGGTATGCAACTATGCTTGTATTTGTACTCGCTTCAATTCGGGTGATCACTGGTGCAACGGATTTAACAAGCACCGGAACAGCATCAGCTGCATTGCTACTTTCTGTACCTATTGTTCTTGCAGCACTTGGCGGTTTGTTTTCAGAGCGCGCTGGTGTTGTAAACATTGGCTTAGAAGGCATGATGATTATGGGTGCGTGGGCCGGAGGGTACATTGGTTCACAACACGGCCCATGGGCAGGATTATTTGCCGCCGTTATCTTTGGTTCTATTGGTGCTTTAGTACATGCCATTGCAACAGTGAGCTTTGGTGTGGACCATGTAGTTTCAGGCGTTGCAATTAATATCATTGCTGCAGGACTTGTGCGATATCTATCCACCCTTTTGTACAAGGGCGGATCTTGGCCTGGTCCATCTCAATCTCCAGGAGTCGAAAGTATTTCGCTTAATGGTTTGCCAGTGTTATCTGGTGGACAGTACTTTGGTTGGAAGAGTCCTGATGTATTGGGTTCAATTGCTAACCTAAAATGGTTCTTTATTTCAGATTTTGCAGCAATTCTTCGCGGTTTAACCGGAAGTGTTTCCTATGTAACGGTTGTGGCAATTTCCTTTGTCCCACTGGCCTATTTCATCCTATGGCGCACCTCTTTTGGTTTACGTCTTCGAAGTGCGGGAGAAGCCCCGTATGCTGCTGAATCATTAGGTGTCAATGTGTATGCAATGAAGTATGCAGGCGTGCTTATTTCAGGAGGTTTTGCAGGATTAGGTGGTGGCTTCTTGGCCATCGTTGCAGCAAGTAACTATCAAGAAAATCAGGTCGCAGGTCGTGGATACATTGGACTTGCAGCACTTATTTTTGGAAATTATCGACCAGGCGGATTGTTGGCAGGTGCGGGCTTGTTTGGTTTTGCAGATGCGTTACAACTTCGCGATTCAGATTCCATCCATGCATTACTTCTCTTTATTGTGGCAATCTTAGTATTTGTTGCATATAGAAAGTTCAAAAGTGGCAAGCAAGTTAGCGCTCTAATAAGTCTTGCGTCAGCCGGATTTACTCTGTGGTTCTATTTTTCAGTTGATGAACTTCCGGGCCAATTGGTAACAATGACTCCGTATATTGCAACGATTTTGGTCATGGCTCTTGCTTCGCAAAGATTGCGAATGCCGGCAGCAGACGGAATTCCATATCGCCGAGGTGGTTTGAGATGACCCAGATTAATTGGGAGCATATTCATCAAGAAGCTATTGGTGCTATGAAGAATGCGTATGCACCATATTCAAAGTTTCCAGTTGGCGTTGCAGCGCTGGTCAGTGATGGTCGTATTGCTACTGGATGCAATGTAGAAAATGCGAGTTACGGAGTTGGACTCTGTGCTGAGTGCGGATTGGTATCAAACCTAATTTCTACAGGTGGTGGACGATTAGTCGCCATTGTTTGTGTAGATGGACAAGGAAACTATTTAGCACCGTGTGGACGTTGCCGACAGTTGTTGTTTGAACATGGCGGTCCAGAAGCGCTGCTCATGACTGATGATGGACCTCAAAAAATGTCTGCCATGTTGCCGTGGGCATTTGGCCCAGATGATCTCGACCGCAACGAGCGCTAAGTGATGGAAGCCTATTCAGCCGCTGAAATCATTGCGGCAAAGCGTGATCACCATTCTTTAACAGACCCACAAATCGATTGGGTTATCGATGCTTACACGCGCGGCGCTGTTGCCGATGAGCAGATGTCAGCATTATTAATGGCGATTCTGCTTAACGGTATGGAAAATCGTGAAATATCACGATGGACAGATGCGATGATCAACAGCGGAGAACGCATGAACTGGTCAGCGCTATCACGTCCAACCGTTGATAAGCATTCAACTGGTGGTGTTGGTGACAAGATAACTTTGCCATTAGCTCCACTTGTTGCAGCATGTGGTGCTGCTATTCCACAACTATCTGGTCGCGGATTAGGCCACACAGGTGGAACTTTGGATAAATTGGAATCTATTCCAGGATGGCGAGCATCTTTATCCAATGCTGAAATGCTCAAAGTATTACAAGATTGTGGAGCAGTTATTTGTGCAGCAGGTGCGGGTCTAGCGCCAGCCGATAAAAAACTATATGCATTGCGAGATGTCACAGCAACGGTTGAAGCAATTCCACTAATTGCATCATCGATCATGAGTAAGAAAATTGCTGAAGGAACCAGTGCGCTGGTATTAGATGTTAAAACTGGTGCAGGTGCATTTATGAGTGATCCAGAAAAAGCAAAAGAACTTGCCCATGTAATGGTTGGTCTTGGTAAGCGAGCGGGCGTTAACACAGTCGCACTTGTTACAGCGATGGATGTTCCATTGGGCTTAACCGCAGGTAATGCACTTGAAGTCCGTGAATCTGTAGAGGTACTTGCAGGTGGGGGACCATCAGATATCGTCGAACTTACTGTTGTGTTAGCACAAGAAATGTTGGAACTAGTTGGAATTAAGGATGCCGATCCTGCCGCTGCATTAAAAAATGGAAAAGCAATGGATGTGTGGCGTCAGATGATTTCTGCACAAGGTGGAGATCCCGATGCAAAGCTTCCGGTTGCAAAGGAAAAAACAGTTGTTACCGCAGATCGCGATGGAACAATTCTTTCTATGGACGCCATGAAGGTTGGAGTTGCGGCATGGCGCTTAGGCGCGGGTCGATCTCGTCAGGGCGAGACTGTGCAAGCAGGAGCCGGAATTGAAATCCACGCCAAGCCAGGAGATTTAATACGCGCGGGATCTCCGCTGTACACGCTGCATACAGATACCCCAGCTGCATTTACAAGAGCTTTGGATTCACTGGAGAACTCTGTGAGTATTGGAGCAGTACCTGCAGCAGGCATTGATCGTTTGCCGTTAATTATTGAACGAATCGTTGATTGAGGAGCAAAAATGTCAATGAACAGTATTCCTACAAAGGATCAGATCGCATTAGTGCCAAAGGTGTTGTTACATGATCATCTGGATGGCGGGCTGAGACCACAAACAATTATTGAAATTGCCAAAGAAATTGGTTACACCGCGCTTCCAACTGATGATGCAGCCGAACTAGCGACGTGGTTTCGTGAAGCCTGTGATTCGGGATCATTAGTTCGATACCTAGAAACCTTTTCTCACACGATTGCAGTGATGCAACGCCGCGAAGACATTATCCGTGTTGCTCGCGAATGCGCACTAGATCTTGCTCGTGATGGTGTTGTGTACGCCGAAGTTCGTGGAGCACCAGAATTATTCACAGGTCAAGGTTTAACTATGTCAGATGTTGTAGAAGCAACAATTGAAGGATATGAAATTGGAATGAAAGAGGCAGCTGCCGAAGGACATCCAATCGTTGTTCGTTCGCTGTTGTGCGGAATGCGTCAAAATAAAAACTCGCAAGAAGTTGCCGAACTTGTTGTTAAGTACCGAGACAAAGGAGTTGTTGGATTTGATATCGCTGGCCCTGAAGATGGTTTCCCGCCGTCTGATCAAAAAGATACTTTTGATTATCTTCGTAAAGAAGATGCCCA
>WLCR01000086.1 GCA_009705235.1 Actinomycetota bacterium
ACCACTTGGAGCTGGCGCTGTTGGAATAGAACCCATGTGGTTTGTATTGATTCTTAGTGCGCGAGTTTTTGGAGCATCTTTTGGATTTCTCTTAGGAATGATTTCAATGTTTGCTTCTGCATTATTAACCGGTGGTATTGGCCCATGGCTTGGTTATCAGGTATTTGCAGCAGCCTGGATTGGTTTACTTGCAGGATCATTACCCAAAAAAGTTCGGGGTCATAAGGAAATCCTGTTACTTATTTGTTTCAGCATCCTCGCCTCTGGGTTTTTTGGCGTATTAATGGATCTGCAGTTTTGGCCATGGGCTTTAGGCTCAAATACGCAACTGTCTTACTTACCAAATGGTGATATCACCGAGAATATCTCGCGTTTTATTACCTTTCACTGCGCGACAGCGATGGCGTGGGATATTCCACGTGCGATCTTCACCAGCATTCTCATTGCATTTACAGGAGGCGCAGTACTCTCAGCGCTGCGGAGAACGCACACGCGTGCTGCATTTATGACACCAATACTTTTTAGCGAACGTGTGAAGTAACGAAAGGAAGTTTCACTACTTCAGATTGTGATTCCCGGCCTCTCACATCAACAATTAACTGATCCCCCACTACAACATCTTTCGAAACCAATGCAAGTGCTATTCCATGTTTTAATGTCGGTGAGAATGTTCCGCTTGTTACTACACCAATTACGTTTCCTTTAGAATTTTTAACGCTCATGCCGGCTCGTGGTATTCCACGATCTAATGACTTGATGGCCACGCTTTTGCGCTCTGATGAGCCATTCTTTTGTGAAAGCAATACTTCGGAGCCAATAAATGTTTCCTTATTCCAGCCAACTGCCCACGATGCGCTGGCTTCGACCGGTGAAATATCTAATGAGAGTTCATGGCCATGCAATGGATATCCCATTTCCGTACGTAAAGTGTCACGTGCGCCAAGTCCACAAATTAATCCATCAAGTGGTGCGATAGCAGCAACTAACGCATCCCACACAGCTACTGCGTCCTTTGCCTTTGGTAACAGTTCATAACCCAGTTCGCCTGTGTATCCGGTGCGACACAAAATCACATCAGCCCCTGCAATATTTACATGGGCAAATGCCATGTAGTCGATATTTGTACTAATTCCTAATGCCTCTAAAACTTTAGGTGCCAAGGGTCCCTGAACTGCTAATACTGCATAATCATTATGAAGATTTGTCACTGTGATTCCGGCTGGTGCTCGTCCTTGTAAAACAGCGACAACATCAGTTGTATTAGAGGCATTAGGAACGAGGAAGAAATCTGATTCATTATTTCGATAAGCAATTAAGTCATCGACAACCCCACCCTGCGGTGTGCACAATAATGTGTACTGAGCGGAGCCATCTGAAATCTTTCTCAGATCATTTGTTAAGCATTGATTTAAGAAGGCAAGAGTCCCCGAACCTGTAACTGATGCTTTGCCTAAGTGGGAGACATCAAAGATTCCCACACGCTCACGGACGGCAGCATGTTCAGCCAGAACGCCAGCACCTGGGTACTCAATTGGCATCATCCAGCCACCAAAATCTGCCATTTTGGCATTGAGGTCTAAATGCTTCTGATTGAGGGGCGAAATCTTCATTGCACAAACCTACCAATACATCTATTACCCTTCTCCTTATGAGCACACTAAAGATTTCTGATGGCGTTGTAAAAGATGAGGTTTTGGTTTTAGGACTGGCCTCTACAAATTCCAAGGGTGGAATCGCAATCGAGGCTGGAGATATGGCTATCGATACCAAGGCGATTCTTTCGCAGTTGGTTGACATGGGTGCTACAGGAAAAGCAGATGAGGTTACAAAACTTCCTGGTTCTCATGTGCGTCTTATTGTCTTTACTGGTCTTGGAAAGAAATCATCGACCTACGCACATGAAACTTTGCGTAGAGCCGCTGGAAGTGCTTCGCGCTCCTTGGCCGGAAATTCAGCAGCAACATTTTCTTTGCCAGCCAAAAATTTAGCTGAAGTAGCAGCCGTGGCAGAAGGTGCAGCTCTTGGAGCTTATTCATTTACAGAATTTCGCGGTTCAACAAAGGATGATCACAAAGCTCCTCTAAAAACCATCACAGTTCATTCAAAGTTGGCATCATCAGCTGAAGCGAAAGCTTCAGTAGTGCGAGCCGCCGTCATCGCGAAGTACACCTACTTAGTCCGGGATTTGATCAATACTCCCCCTAGTCATTTAACTCCAGATTCCTTCACAAAGAAATTAGCTGCAGTAGTTAAGTCGGTCGGCGGTGCAAAATCTGGGTTAAAGATTCAAATATGGGATGAGAAGCAACTAAAGTCACAAGGCTTCGGCGGAATTATTGGAGTCGGTCAAGGTTCAGCGAATCCCCCACGTTTATTGCACATTTCATACACGCCTAAGGGTAAGTCCGCAAAGCGTTATGCATTTGTTGGTAAGGGAATAACTTTTGATACAGGTGGTCTAGCTCTAAAACCCGCTGCAGGTATGGAGGCTATGAAATCTGATATGAGTGGTGCGGCAGCTGTAAGTGCCGCCGTAGTTGCAATTGCCGAACTGAAATTAAATGTTGCAATCGAATGTTGGGCACCACTTGCAGAGAATATGCCAAGTGATACGGCAACTCGTCCAAGTGACATCATCACAATCTTTGGTGGAAAGACAGTTGAAGTTCTTAACCCTGATGCTGAGGGTCGTCTTGTTTTAGCCGATGGATTAATGAAGGCACAAAGTTCAAAAAATAAATTAGATGGAATTATCGACGTTGCTACTTTGACCGGCGCGCAAGTTGTGGCACTTGGTACTCGCACAAGTGCGGTCATGACAAACAATCAAGAGTTCAGTGACGCTTTCTTACAGGTTGCTGCCCAGTGTGGTGAACAGTTCTGGCCTATGCCGTTACCAGAAGAGTTGCGTGCTTCACTTGATTCACCCGTTGCAGACCTTGCAAATATCGGGGATCGAATGGGTGGCATGTTAGTTGCCGGGCTGTTCCTCAAAGATTTCGTAAATCCAGAGCTTCCATGGCTCCACCTTGATATTGCCGGCCCTGCCTACAACGAGGCAAAACCACATGGATACACCCCAGTTGGTGGAACAGGGATAGCCCTCCGTTCACTTGTGACATTGGCCGAACAAGCGTAAATCTGCACCTGAGCATTGGGAGGTTTGACCCTCTTTGAGGCAAGATAGGCACCTAGCCCTCATGGGCCTTTGAGAGGAGCTGTTCATTGTCTCAATTTGATCTCGTCATCCTTGGTGGTGGCAGCGGGGGTTATGCCGCAGCGTTACGCGGCTCGCAATTGGGTCTTTCAGTAGCCCTGATCGAAGCAGACAAAGTCGGCGGAACATGTTTGCACCGTGGATGTATTCCCACAAAGGCGTTACTTCATTCAGCTGAAATTGCAGATGGTGCTCGTGATGGTTCGCACTTTGGGGTTAAGTCAACTTTTGAAGGCATCGACATGGTCGGTGTTAACTCGTACAAAGATGGCGTCATCAATAAGTTGTACAAAGGATTGTCAGGATTAGTTAAGTCCCGAGGAGTCACCTTCATCGAGGGTCACGGAAAATTAGTGGCAAAAGATACAGTTGAAGTAAATGGAACCCACTACACAGGCAAGAATGTAATTCTTGCGACAGGATCCTATGCCAAGACATTGCCTGGTCTTGAAATTGACGGAGAAAAGATCATTACTTCAGACCACGGAACAAAGATGAACCATGTTCCAAAGAGCGTGATTGTTTTAGGTGGCGGAGTTATCGGTTGTGAATTTGCATCAGTATGGAAGTCCTTTGGCTCTGAGGTAACAATCATCGAAGGCTTGCCACATTTGATCGCTTTGGAAGATGAATCATCGAGTAAGCAGCTAGAGCGCGCATTCCGTAAGCGTGGGATTAATTTTGAATTAGGTGTTCGATTCAAGTCTGCTGAAAAGACTAAAGACGGTGTCACAGTCACACTAGAAGATGGCAAGACATTTACCGCTGAAATCCTGATGGTTTCAGTAGGTCGTGGTCCAGTTTCTTCCAACATTGGCTATGAAGAGCAAGGAATCGCGATGGATCGTGGTTATGTTCTAGTTGATGACAAATGCCGTACCAATGTTCCAGGCATCTGGGCTGTTGGAGACTTAATCCCAACTTTGCAGTTAGCACACGTTGGTTTTGCAGAGGGAATCTTGGTTGCTGAAGAGATTGCTGGATTAAATCCCCGAGCAATTAATTATGATGGAATTCCGCGTGTTACTTATTCAGATCCAGAAGTGGCTTCAGTTGGTTTAACCACTGCAGAGGCGAAAAAACGCGGCCACGATGTTGTTGAGCTTTCATACGATTTGGCCGGCAACGGTAAAGCACAGATTCTCAATACCGCAGGCTCGATCAAATTAGTTGCACAAAAGGATGGACCGATTCTTGGAGTCCACATGGTTGGTGCACGAGTTGGCGAATTGTTAGCTGAAGCAGAATTGATTTATAACTGGGAGGCACGTGCAAGTGATGTGGCTCCTTTGATCCATGCACACCCAACACTGTCAGAGGCAATGGGCGAAGCTCATATGGCTCTTGCAGGCAAACCGCTTCACGCACACGGATAACCAAGGAGAAAACAGATGACATTTTCAGTAACGATGCCAGCACTTGGCGAAAGCGTTAGCGAAGGCACAGTCACTCGTTGGTTAAAAGCCGAAGGTGATCATGTCAATGTTGATGAACCACTTCTCGAAGTTTCAACCGACAAAGTTGACACCGAGATTCCTTCACCAGTGGCAGGAATCCTTCAAAAAATTGTTGTGCAAATTGATCAGACAGTTCCAGTGGGAGCAGAGCTGGCAATCATCTCCGACAGCGCTTCTGCACCTGATGCCGCTCCTGTTGCGGCACCAGTTGTTCAAACTCCACCGCCAGCACCTATAGCTGCTGCGCCTGTAACTCCACCACCAGCACCTTCTGTTCCAACACCAACAGGTGCAGGAACTGTAATCACTATGCCAGCACTAGGTGAAAGCGTTTCCGAAGGAACTGTAACTCGTTGGTTAAAAAATGTAGGTGACTCGGTGGCAGTTGATGAAGCATTACTAGAAGTTTCAACTGACAAAGTTGATACCGAAATTCCTTCACCTGTCGCAGGTAC
>WLCR01000087.1 GCA_009705235.1 Actinomycetota bacterium
GATTCTTTTAAGTGGCACATTGAATTAGCCAAAAAAACTAACAAAGCTTTAGTTATCCATGATCGTGATTCGCACGAGGATGTTTTATCTGTCCTGCTTGAAGTTGGGGCACCTGAAAAGACTGTCTTTCATTGCTTTTCAGGCGATGTCGAAATGGCCAAAACCTGTATAGATCGTGGCTACATCCTGTCATTTGCCGGAACATTAACTTTTAAGAATGCACCCGCCTTGCGAGACGCAGTAAAGCTTGTGCCACTTGATCAATTGTTAGTAGAAACCGATTCGCCATTTCTTTCCCCTGATCCTTACCGTGGCAGTAGTAATACCCCTGCGCAGATTGCAACTATTGTGCGAGCGATGGCAGTAGAGCGAAATCAAGATTTGGCAGAGTTGGCAACCGCACTAGGCGACAACGCCGAGCGTATCTTTGGCTCTTTTGCACCATGACATTGCTAGGTGCAGCGCAAATCCGCGAGCTTGCAGCGCAGTTAGATTTAAAGCCATCTAAGTCCCTAGGGCAAAACTTTGTCATTGATTCAAATGTTTGTACAAAAATTGTTCGAACAGCTGGAGTAACAAGTGAAGATATCGCTTTAGAAATTGGGCCTGGACTTGGTTCGTTGACCCTTGCGATGTTGGAAGTTGCACAGTCTGTGATTGCAGTCGAGATAGATCCACGACTTGCCCAACAGTTACCAATTACAGCCGCACAACATTTTGAGCATCCAGAAAATCTAACGGTTATAAACAAAGATGCACTTGCTGTTAACGAGCTTCCTGTTGCACCAACTGTTTTGGTTGCTAATTTGCCATATAACGTTTCTGTTCCTGTGTTGCTTCATCTGCTTGAAAAGTTTCCAACGCTTCGCACAGGTGTTGTCATGGTGCAGGCTGAAGTTGCAGATCGCTTGGCTGCAAAGCCTGGCGGCAAAGAGTATGGAATCCCAAGTGTTAAAGCGGCATGGTGGGCAGATGTGAAAAATGTTGGGACTGTGTCACGTTCAATCTTTTGGCCAGCCCCTAATGTGGATTCAAAGTTAGTCGGATTTACTCGTCGTGAAACCGCCGGAAGCGAAGAATCACGAGAGAAAGTCTTCACGATTATTGATGCTGCCTTCGCCCAACGTCGAAAGATGCTGAGATCAGCCCTTTCTAGTCTTTACGGATCATCGTCGGCTGCTGAAGCGATTTTGATCAAGGCCGGAATCGATCCGACACTTCGGGGCGAAGCATTACAAGTTGAATCTTTTTGCAAGATTGCAGCCGTTGCACCTGACATTTTCTAATTGCAGTTATAGGGTCACCGCATGCCAGTAAAAAGTGTGACCGTGCGCGTGCCTGCAAAGGTCAACCTTCAATTATCTGTTGGGCCAAAAGAAGCCGATGGATATCACAACCTGGTTTCTGTTTTTCAGGCGATTTCAATTTTTGATGATGTAACAATTAAGTTGACCGAACCTGGCGCTGGATTAACGATTGCAATATCTGGTGAGCAAACTCATGGAGTTCCGGCAGATGCGAATAATTTGGCAGCAAAAGCAGTTGCACTGATTTCAAAAGAGTATGACTTAACTGTTGATGCACATATTGAAATTAAGAAATCAATTCCGGTTGCCGGCGGAATGGCAGGTGGTAGCGCAGATGCTGCAGCAACAATTGTGGGCATTGATTACTTGTATTCGCTCGGAATGTCTCGCGAAGAAATGGTTGAGATTGCAGCCCAACTTGGTAGCGATGTTCCATTTATGCTCAGCGGCGGAACTGCAATTGGAACGGGTCGTGGTGATCAATTAACTGCTGCGTTGTCACGGGGTACTTATCATTGGGTGCTTGCACTATCTACACATGGATTATCAACACCGGCTGTTTACGCCGAATGTGATCGCTTGCGTGCCGAACTAGAAATTATCGAACCACAAACTCATGAAGGGCTAATGCAAGCACTTTTAGCTGCTGATGCCCCAGCTGTTGGAAAATCATTAGTCAATGATTTACAGGCAGCAGCATGTTCATTGCGCCCCGCCTTGCGGTTAGTTTTAGATGTTGGTCAGGAATATGGCGCATTAGGTGCAATAGTTTCTGGATCGGGTCCAACCGTTGCATTTTTGGTTGCAGATGTTGATGCGGGCCTTGATTTAACGGTGGCGCTAACGGCCAGCGGGGTAGTTGGCAGCGTTGTGCGTGCATATGGCCCAGTGGCAGGGGCGAAAGTAATCTCCTAATCGGGCTCAGTTGGTCACAAGCACCACCATTTATGAGGGAGAATATGCGTTCCGCCATTGTGTAGTGGCTAGCACATGGGCCTTTGAAGCCCAGGGTCCAGGATCGATACCTGGTGGCGGAGCGACAAGCGAAGCCGTTAGGAATGGCGGAGCCATCAGGGAAACCTAAGCAATAGACTTCACTTGTGACCGTACAAACCGTGATTGTCCTAGCCGCAGGCGAAGGCACACGCATGAAGTCGGCAACTCCTAAGGTTCTTCACAGCGTTGCAGGACGTTCTCTTCTTGGACATGTTCTTCACGCAATTGATCACCTTCATCCAGCAGAACTTCGAATCGTTGTTGGTTCAGGCCGCGAAGCAGTTGAAGCTCACATCGCAGATATTTCTCCAAAGGCAACAACGGTTTTCCAGGAGCATCGCGGTGGCACAGGACATGCAGCGCAGTTAGCGCTCGCAGGTAATGCGCCTAAAGGCACAGTGTTAGTTCTAGCCGGTGACACACCACTGCTATCTGGTGAATCATTGGCACAGTTTATTGCTGCCCATACGGCCGGAAAATTTGCCGCATCTGTATTAACCGCCGAACATCCCGAACCAACAGGTTACGGGCGAATTATTCGCGACGATAGCGATGAGCTTTTGCGCATTGTCGAAGAAAAAGATGCAACAGATGATGAAAAGTTTATCTATGAAATTAACAGTGGTGTGTACGCATTTGATGGAGAAAAGCTTGCGGCTTCTATTGGAAAGTTAACAAATGCAAATGCTCAGGGCGAACTGTATTTAACTGATGTCATTGGGATTTTAAAGTCTGCAGGCGAATCAATTGCTGCAATCATGATTGACGATTTTACAGAAACTCTTGGCGTCAATGATCGAGTGCAATTGGCCGAAAGCGCGGCAATGCTTAGAGATCGCATCAATGACCAATGGATGCGCGCAGGCGTAACAATTATTGATCCAACAACAACCTGGATTGATTCAACTGTTGAAATCTCACATGATGTGACTCTGCATCCTGGTACTACTCTTCTTGGATCCACAAAGATTGCAACGGGGGCTGTTATTGGACCTCGCACAACATTGACAGATAGCGTCGTAAAAGAAGGCGCACAGGTCCTTGAATCCATTGCCACCCAAACTGTGATCGGTGAAGGTGCGATAGTGGGCCCATTTACATATTTGCGAGAAGGAACCCTGCTAGGTGATGCAACTAAGGCCGGCGCATTTGTTGAAATGAAAAATGCTGTCGTCGGAACTGGATCAAAGATTCCTCATCTGTCATATGTTGGCGATGCAACGATCGGTGAAGGCAGCAATATTGGTGCAGCAACAATCTTTGTTAATTATGATGGCGTAGAAAAGCATCACACCACAGTGGGTGATCAGGTCCGTATTGGTAGCGACACAATGCTTGTGGCACCGGTTTCCATTGGAGATGGTGCATATACAGCCGCTGGATCAGTTATTACCGAAGATGTTCCGGCCGGAGCAATTGGTGTTGGCCGAGCAAAGCAAAGAAATGTATTAGATTGGGTTCTGCGCAAGCGCGCAGGAAGTAAATCCGCACAAGCCGCCGAAGCTAGCAAGAAGAAGGGCTAAAAAAATGAGCGAGATCCGTTTATCTTCTGAAAAGAGATTGCGCCTATTCGCAGGCCGCGGATTTCCCGAACTAGCTGATGAAGTAGCCGCCGAGCTTGGCATTCCACTAACACCAATGTCTGCATATGATTTTGCAAACGGTGAAATTTTTGTTCGCTTCGAAGAATCAGTTCGAGGTTGCGATGCATTTGTTATTCAAAGCCACACCGATCCCGTCAACAAGCAAATCATGGAGCAGTTGATCATGATTGATGCGTTGAAGCGTGCATCTGCCAAGCGCATCACAGTGGTTACACCTTTTTATGGTTACGCACGACAGGATAAGAAGAGCCGCGGTCGCGAACCAATCACAGCTCGCTTGATTGCCGATCTTTTCAAAACAGCAGGAGCCGATCGTTTAATGGCGGTTGACTTACATACTTCACAGATCCAAGGTTTCTTTGATGGTCCTGTTGATCACTTGTTCGCATTACCAATGCTTGCTAATTATGTTGGCAGCAAAGTCGATCGCACTCGCCTAACAATTGTTTCGCCTGACTCGGGCCGCGTTCGTGTTGCTGAACGTTGGTCAGATCTACTTGGTGGCTGTCCGATCGCATTTATTCACAAAACTCGTGACCCACGCATTCCTAATGAATCAATCACGGGCCGTGTGGTCGGTGATGTTGTTGGACAAACATGCGTAGTTATTGATGACATGATCGATACCGCTGGCACGATCACAAAAGCAGTGGATGCACTATTTGAAGCAGGTGCTGCAGATGTAATCATCGCTGCAACACACGCTGTGTTTAGCGGACCTGCTGTAGATCGCTTAAAGAACAGCCGTGCATCAGAAGTTGTCATCACAAATACTCTGCCAATTACAGAGGATCAGAAGTTCGACAATTTGACCGTGCTCTCAATTGCTCCACTTCTGGGCCGCGCAATACGCGAAGTCTTTGAGGATGGATCAGTTACAAGCCTGTTTGATGGTCATTCCTAAGCCTCAATTTGCTTCAATGCTGCCCCAAAAGATACTGTTCGACCTGTTCCGGCGAGGGTAGCGAATAGCTTTCCGTGATCGACGGGTAAGGGATTTTTCTCCTGCTGGAACTTTGTGTACGCACCGAAGAACCAGAATTAACAGGGAGATAAAAAATGGCAGAAGTAAAGATCGTCGGAACCACTCGTACAGAATTTGGTAAGGGCGCATCACGTCGTGCACGTCGCGATGGTTTAGTTCCTGCTGTTATCTACGGTCACGGAGA
>WLCR01000088.1 GCA_009705235.1 Actinomycetota bacterium
AAAAACACACTTACGTATTTCTTCATATCCCCTCCAGATGACAACTAACCTAAAATACTCATGAATCGTATCGCAGGCACTGAGTAGAGGTGGGCAACCATTGTGTCCGAGAGGGGACTTGAACCCCTAATCCCTTGCGGGAACTAACACCTCAAGCTAGCGCGTCTGCCAATTCCGCCACCCGGACTAAGTGCTCGGCAAGAATAGCAATTGGGTGCGAGAATAGCGAAATGACCACTACGACACACTCACAACTCGAACTCGAAGCTATCCGTATTTGCCAAGAGTTAATCCGAATTCCTAGCGTTAATTTCGGTGAAGGCAAAGGCGATGAGAAAGATGTTGCAGCCCATGTTGTTGCGCTATTAAAAGAGGTTGGGATTGATTCACAAACTTATGAATCCGCACCTGGACGTTGTAACGTCATAGCTCGTATTAAAGGTTCAAATCCAAATCGTCCTGGCTTGGTGGTGCACGGTCATTTAGATGTAGTACCGGCCAATGCAGCAGATTGGTCTGTTGATCCATTCTCCGCTGAAATCAAAGATGGTTTTATATGGGGACGTGGCGCTGTCGACATGAAAAATATGGACGCGATGATTATTGCAACTGTTCGCGAATGGGCACGCACCGGGTATGTTCCAGAGCGCGACATTGTCTTAGCTTTTTTCGCGGACGAAGAAGCAGGAAGCAACTTTGGTTCGCATTACATGGTAAAAAACCATCCCGAAGTTTTTGCAGGTTGTACTGAGGCGGTGTCAGAAGTTGGTGGTTTTTCAGTAACTGTTGCTGGTGGTAAGCGCCTATATCTTATCGAAACCGCTGAAAAAGGAATTCATTGGATGCGATTAACCGCCGATGGTCGTGCAGGACATGGCTCTATGATGAACGAGGAGAATGCAGTAACTCGTTTGGCAGAGGCCGTCACTAAGATCGGAAAATTCGAATGGCCACAGCGCTATAGCAAAACAGTTAAAGCCTTTTTTAAGCGAATTGCTGATGAAACCGGAAAACCTTACAGCGAGGAAGATTTAAGGCCTTTGCTCAATGAGATTGGTTTTGCAGCAACCATGATTGGGGCAACGCTGCAGAACACTGCCAATCCAACAATGCTTGAAGCTGGGTACAAGGCAAATGTAATTCCCGGTTCGGCTAGTGCGGTTGTAGATGGAAGATTCATCCCCGGTTTTGAAGATGAACTTAATGAAACAATAAAGTTGTTAGTTGGTGAACATGTCACTATCGAGACGATTACACGTGACAAAGCCCTAGAAGTTCCTTTCGAAGGAGATTTAGTTGAAGCTATGTGCAACGCTTTGATAAAAGAGGACGCTGTAGCGATACCTGTTCCTTATGTCATGAGTGGCGGAACAGACAATAAGGCTTTAGCTGATCTTGGAATTATCGGATATGGCTTCTCGCCATTGAAGTTAGATGCAGACTTCAATTTCATGGCTATGTTCCACGGTGTTGATGAGCGAGTTCCAGTGGAAGGTTTAACCTTTGGAGCACGTGTTCTGAAGGAGTTTTTAGATAACGTTTAAGCGCTCACATCATTCAATGCGTTACGAACAATGTCAGGTAATGATATTTCTTCACTCTTCAGCACGCCTCTCAACTGAGCTCCAGTACGCGCGCCGATAAGAGAAGTTGTGACACCGGGTGCGTCTCGAACCCAAGCAAGAGCAACTTCCAATGGCGAATAGCCCAAACCTTCAGCAGCTACCACAACAGCTTCAACAATTCGAGATGAACGATTGTCTAAGTACGGTTCAATGTGTCGTGCAAAGTGCGGAGCAGCCCCTCTTGAATCGCTAGGAATACCTTTCCGATATTTCCCAGTCAAGACACCTCTTGCAAGTGGCGCCCATGCTAAAAATCCGACTCCACATTCTTGTGCAGCATCCAAAATTTCAATCTCTACATTGCGATTTAGTAATGAGTATTCATTCTGAACGGTGGTAAGGGGCGCTTTCATCGAATTTGATTGTTGCTTTGTTGCAGCTCGAGCGATCTGCCATCCAGAGTAATTACTGATTCCAACATAACGAGCTCTTCCTGTCGTATACGCATAATCCAACGCAGATAAGGTGTCGTCCAATGGCGTTGCGTCATCCCACGCATGAATTTGCCACATATCTACAAAATCAGAACCTAAACGTGAAAGAGAGCGATCCAGTTCTGCAATTAAAGAATGTCTGGTTGCATCAACACTTCTAACGCCATCGGTAAATCCAATTCCAGCTTTTGTAGCGATGATTACTTCATCACGGTTAAACAAGGTACCTACAAGTCCGCCGATAACCCGTTCGCTGTCACCATCACCATAGGTTGAGGCGGTATCAATAAAGTTGCCTCCTGCATCCAGAAATGCACGGCATTGATCTGCTGCCTCGATTTCATCCGTGTCGCGGCCCCAGGTCATGGTTCCTAGACCCAAACGAGAAAGGGCCAAACCACTCGTACCTGCTCTACGTTTTTCCATGGCCCGACCCTAGCAATAGCAAGAGTCAAAAGCTGCGATAGCCTTTGTTTTATGCGATTGGTTTTGATCAGACATGCACATTCCCAAGGAAATGCTGCTGGGATACTTTCCGGTCGATTGCCACACGTGCACCTTTCCGAAAAAGGAGTTGCGCAATCTGAAGATTTAACAAAACGCTTAGGTAGTTTCCCTGTCTCCAGTCTTCGTATTAGTCCTATGGAAAGATGTTTTGAAACCATAGCCCCGTGGATTAATTCCATTGTTTTGCCTCACGATCCTCATTTTCAGCCGGTAATTGATGAGGAGTTAAACGAGGTTGATTACGGTACTTGGAGTGGCAAGAAAATCACATCGCTTAGTAAGAATAAATTGTGGAAAACAGTGCAGGAGTCTCCGAGCCGAATGTATTTCCCGCAAGGTGAAGGCATTGCTCAGATGCAATCACGGGCTATGAAGTCAGTGCATGAAGCCATCTCTGCAAAGGGTAAGGGTTCAGCAGTCATTGTCAGCCATGGAGATGTAATCAAGTCAATTGTTGCATCGGCACTTGGAATGCATTTAGACGAATTCCAAAGAATAGTTATTGACCCTGCTTCGATATCGGTTTTAGATTTTTCAACGACTAAGCCAAGAACTCTTTTACTCAATGATTCCCGATCTGTCGTCACGGATCTACTTATTGCGCCTAAGCGAGCAAAGAATTTAATAGGTGGTGGAGCCGGCCGATGAGGCATGTATTTTCACGTCCAGAGCGTTTTATTGCTGGAACCGTTGGTGAGCCGGGGGAGCGGGCGTTTTTCCTTCAATTCCGCAGTTCATCACGGTTATTTTCGGTTGCAGTTGAAAAAGCTCAAGTTCAGGCGATTACTGCACGCCTTGATGTAATGATTGCCGAGCTTCGTAAAGCTAACCCACTGATTGCGATCGAAAAGCTACCAAAAGATGACGCACCTTTAGAATCACCAGTTGACGCTGAGTTTCAAATAGGAGCAATGTCATTGGCGTGGGATGAAGAAACCTCGCTTATTTGTATCGAATTATACGAACTCGAAGATGATGAAGAGGAATCTGAGGGCGAAGTAGCAGAACTCCATATAACAATTGGAATGGCTGCTGCATTCTCGACTCGATCAAAAGCGGTTGTAAGCGCAGGGAGACTGCCGTGTCCCTTCTGTGGAATACCAATAGATCCAAGAGGTCACTTGTGTCCGAGGGCAAATGGCTACCGACGATAATTCGTTACTCCTGTTAAATGGCGAACTAAGCGTTACAGGTCGTTTAGTTGATGCTTCGAATGCGACTTTGTATGCAAATGCATCCTTAGAAGATCGATCAATCACATGTATCTATAAACCCATTGCCGGTGAGCGACCACTGTGGGATTTTTCGGATGGATGTTTGGCACATAGGGAATATGCATCCTATTTACTGAGTCATCACTTGAATTTTAATCTGGTTCCGTTAACTATTTTGCGCGATGGTCCTTATGGCTTCGGAATGGTTCAACAATGGATAGATATCGATGAAACCATAGATTTAGCAACATTCTTTAGTACTGATCACCCACAACTGCGCTCGATGGCATTGTTCGATGCCATTATTAATAACACTGATCGCAAGATAGGTCATCTTTTGCCGGTGAATAATGAAAAAGTATTTGGTTGCGATCATGGGGTTACTTTTCATGCCGAGGACAAATTACGAACTGTATTGTGGCAGTGGGCAAACCAACCATTTTCTGAACTAGAAGTATCAATGCTGCAACACGCTCGCTCTGAACTCGTGGGTGATTTGGGAAGAATGTTGGCACCACTATTAACGGACATTGAAATAGAAGAGACCGTGGTCAGAGTTTCAAGATTATTGGCAGAGGGTACTTTCCCATTGCCTAATCCAGACTGGCCCGCAGTGCCATGGCCGGCTTTCTAATTACCGATTACGATAGAGACATGAAATCCTGGAGTGAAGTACCTATTCCGCCCATAGATTCGTCAATTCGTTTTCCTGAATTGCAACTAACCAACTCTGCATCCGGCACAAAAGAATTGGTACCACGTAAGTCTGTTTATCGAATGTACGTGTGCGGAATAACCCCATATGACGCTACCCATCTTGGTCACGCGGCCACATATTTAACTTTTGATTTAATCCTTCGTTATCTTCAAGCAAGTGGCTCACAGGTGCGTTATGTTCAAAACATTACTGACATTGATGATCCGCTATTGGAGCGTGCCAAGCGTGATGGAGTTGACTGGACTGAACTAGCGAGTCAGCAGATAGATCTATTTCGCGGCGACATGATCAATTTAAGAGTTATTCCTCCGGACGATTACATTGGCGCAGTCGATGCAATACCGTTGGTTACTAAAGCTATTGAATTACTTTCAGCTAAAGAGAGCATTTACGCAGTCGACAAAGATTTGTACTTCAAAGTGCATTCCGATAAACACTTTGGTGAACGATCTAGTTTGTCCGAGCGACAGATGATCGAGATATTTTCAGAACGTGGGGGAGACCCATCTCGCATCGGAAAATCAGACCCTCTCGACTGTCTGGTGTGGATGTCACAGCG
>WLCR01000089.1 GCA_009705235.1 Actinomycetota bacterium
ATCCAGTTCCATGCGGTCGATCTTGGAGGTTACGTCGAAACTGCTATCTGCTGCCATGGTGAGGCTCCTTCGCTGGATTAAAGCGCGGTTTGTACGCGCACGCGCCTAAGGTATCCTTTCCCTTCGCACTATCCATAATTGCCGCAGTACTTGTTCGACCTTGGCGGGTTGCCCGAGCGGCCAATGGGAGGGGACTGTAAATCCCCCGGCTCTGCCTTCGAAGGTTCAAATCCTTCACCCGCCACCAGAAAGCGCTCATGCGAATGAGCGGGTAGTTACTGCTTCTTAGCTGAAGCTCTCGCTGCGCGAGATAGGAATAGCGCAAAGACAAGAGCCACAACAATTCCAGTATTTACGCCCATTTCAATTAATGCTCGGTTGAAATATTCGGTCGTCTTCTCTTTTTCCATAGTAAGAGATGCACCAACTGTAAGAATATGTCGAACCGCTGCAATAACGCCGATAATCAAGAAGTTATCCAATTGAAAAACACCATCTGTAAATCTCACAATCACAGTACGCATGATTTCTAGAAAATACGACAAATAGAATGTCATTGATTCCTTGAATCATCCCTACTGGAAAGAATGGACGAGTTTCAATCAGACGCTGCAAGCTGTAGCCGGCAGCCAATATCGAAACTATGAATAAAAGGATTCCAAGGAAACCGTGCAACACATCTTCGAGCTTGTCGATGAAAGTTACAGGGATCAGCGACTCATCGCTCTTGAGTAAACCCTTGACCGATTTGTACTTCATGATGACCACCCCTGTTAGCAATAAGAAAGAGTAAACACAGAAGTACGCTCTGGCAAGAGATATTGAAGATTTGGTTGTTAGAAACTCAGTGGGTTGCCGTATTGGACAAGCAAGGCCTTTAAATTAACTTCGTTTCGATCTTGGTTCCCATTTTTCCAAAGCCCAACTTCTTGCGTGCCATCGATAAAACTTAGGTGATCTAACCCAGAAAGCCTGCGAATCAAAGTTCCTTTTCTTCGAGCTTGGAAGAACCACCATAAGTCATCGGTGTTATGGGAAAGTTTTGTATACAAAGCGCTGTCAGATGCATCTTCATGCAAGGCCTTAGATGGGAACAAGGTGCCAGCGCCTGTCGTTGGCATTAAATCTTTAGCTGGACCTTCGGTGAGGTCGTAATGTTTATGCCAAGTGCTAAATGGAAGTACATCACCAGCTTCATTTACTGCTAACCGATGAACACGTGCTGCAATAATTGCATCTGGATACAGATAGTGGTTAATCATCAGATGAAGGAATAACTCATTTTCAAAGTACAAATCATCATCAATTGTAATTATTGGAAGATTGCGTTGAGCCTTTAGGGCAGGAATCAACTTCTTACCTGATCCCAAATCGTCACAAGAAATAATTGTGATGTAACCAGATTTTTCTAATTCCCTAATTGAATTTGGAAGAACTGCCATGTCTGCATCAGCAATGTAAACATTGATTGATTGCGGTTGCAAAATTTGGGCTTTAAGCGCACTAAGGGATATCGCCAATGCATTAAATCGAGCAGGATGACTGGTGACAGAAACTTCAAATTTCCAATCTGGTTCATTGCCTTGAATAAAAGGAAGGTACAGAAGCTGCTCGCGACGTTTTGCCAATTTCGCCTCGGCAATCAACAGCTGCTCGATTTCGTTGAAGTTCTTGTTGTTGGAGCTCTGCAACTTAGAGAGTTTGGTCCCAAGTTGACGCGACCCACGCACTAGGTAAGCCAGCAGCAGTACAGAAAGAGCTGATAACAAGGCAACTAGGCTAATCATGATTCAAATCGTACTTGATGCTAGTCCTTTTTACGTGCGATTTACTTGCAACTAGACACTTCCCAGATTGATTATTAGCCTTTGCGGGTATCCATTTCGCCCAACCAAAAGGAGCTAGCGTGAAAAAACGTCTTGGAATTTTCGCCGCAATTGTTATTGCAGCTGCATTAACACTTACAGGCTGTTCAACATCTGACTCAGCAACATCTGAAAGCGCTTCATGTGCAAAGGCAGATCTTGCAACAGTTACCGATGGCAAGCTAACAATCGCAACTGGCGAACCTGCTTACTATCCATGGATTATCGACGATGCTCCAGAGACCGGAAATGGATTTGAAGGCGCAGTTGCATATGCAGTTGCAAAGCAACTTGGATTTGATGCTGCAGATGTCGTTTGGGTTCGTACAACATTTGATTCAGCTGTAACACCTGGAGAAAAGAACTTCGACTTCAACTTGCAGCAGTTCTCGATTACTGAAGAGCGCAAAGCAGCAGTTGATTTCTCATCTGCTTATTACACAGCACCACAAGCAATCGTTTCATTTAAGGGAAGTAAGATTGATGGAAAGACATCACTTGCAGAACTTAAGGGTGCAAAGCTTGGTGCAGCAGTTGGTACAACATCACTAGATGCGATTTCAAATCAAATCGGTGCAACACCACAGGTGTTTAACGACAATGCTGCTGGAGTTTCTGCACTAAAGAACAAGCAGATCGACGGACTTGTCGTTGATCTACCTACAGCTTTCTATCTTTCAGGTGTCGAAGTTCCAAACGGTTTAATCGTTGGACAGCTTCCATCAACTGGGTCGGGAGATCAGTTCGGTCTCTTGCTATCTAAGGGCAGCAAGCTAACATCATGTGTATCTGGCGCAGTAGATGCGATCACTGCAGATGGCACATTGGCAGCGATCACAGACAAGTGGCTAGCAACTGATGCTGGCGCTCCTGTTTTGAAGCCTGAATAGAAACTAAGAAGTAAACACGGTAGTTTGGCGACCATGTCAGAGAGGCAAAACTCTGCGTGGTCGCCAAGCTCACGTGAGATTCAGCGCCGCCAATCCAGGCGCGCGATCAGCCGCAAGCAAGCAAGTATTGCTGCGGCTTCTTCTATTTTTGTACTTGGAACACTGGCACTCATTCTTGTTACATCACCCGGCTGGGAAACTGTTAAAACAACCTTCTTTGATATCGAATATGGAAAAGAAGTATTTCCAACTGTCATTAAGGGCCTTTGGATTAATCTGCAGCTCACCTTTATTGGTGGCGCAGCAATCGGTGTCATTGCACTTGGCTTGGCATTACTACGAACTACAAAGTCTCCGGCACTAACGCCCTTTAGATTTCTGGCAACCGCATACGTTGATATTTTCCGCGGCGCTCCACTTATTCTGATTATTTTGTTAGTTGGTTTTGGAGTTCCGGCACTCGGCCTAAAAGGTGTTTCAAGCAATGTAATTTTCTTAGGAACAGTTGCTGTTGTGCTTACTTATTCGGCCTATGTTGCCGAAGTTATTCGTAGCGGGATTTTATCAATTCACCCAAGTCAGCGAGCTGCGGCTAGATCTTTGGGATTAACCTCAGGTCAAACAATGCGTTTTGTTGTTTTGCCACAAGCAATTCGACGCGTCGTACCACCGCTGCTTAATGACTTTGTATCACTCCTTAAAGACACAGGTTTGGTATCGATTCTTGGTGTTACCGATGCCGTACGAGCGGCTCAAATTAATGCCAGCCGTACCTTTAATTACACTCCATATGTAGTTGCCGCGATTTTGTTTTTGCTCATCACGATACCGATGACTCGCTATACAGATCGCGCCATAAGACAGCGCACCAGTGCACAAAATTCAGAAGGTGCGATCTAATGAGTAATGTTCTAGAACTTGTAAACATACGTAAATCCTTTGGATCAGAACTTGTCTTAAATGATCTTTCTTTGTCTGTCCCTGAACACACAGCGACAGTGTTAATTGGTGCATCCGGATCAGGTAAATCCACCTTACTTCGCTGCATTAATTTGCTGGAATCAATCGATGATGGGCAGATCTTCTTGGATGGCGATGAAATCTCTGATCCGTTAATCAATGTCGATGATGTCCGTCGCCGATTGGGTATGGTTTTTCAATCATTCAACCTTTTTCCGCATAAAACTGTTTTAGAAAACATCACCTTGTCTCCAATAAAGGTGCAGGCTAAAAGCAAAGATGAAGCAAATACAGCAGCTCTTGAATTATTGAAGCGTTTTGACCTTTCAGACAAAGCTGATCAATACCCAGATCGCCTCAGCGGGGGACAGCAACAACGCGTTGCAATTATTCGATCATTAGCTGTAAATCCTCGCCTGCTATTGCTGGATGAAGTTACATCCGCCCTTGACCCAGTTTTGGTTAATGAAGTACTAACCGCTGTTCGTGACCTTAAGAGTGATGGAATGACAATGGTCTTGGCAACGCACGAGATGGGATTTGCAACCCAGGTTGCCGATGAGGTCTGTTTCTTAGAATCCGGAAATATCATCGAGCGTGGAACAGCAGATCAGGTACTGCACAACCCGCAGAACCCAAAGACTAAAGAGTTTTTGAAGCGCGTGCATCAGGCCGGCCGGTTGTAATATCACCACCATGAGCGCATTTAATCAACGTATTCAGCCAGTTCGTGATCTCATGAAGGCTAAGGGATTAGATGCTTTTGTGTTGCGACGTAATCCAAATTTAGCCTGGGCTATTGCAGGACGTGCCCATGTGCCAACTACTATTGATGCGGCGTGTTTTGATTTAATTATTACTCAGGATTCTGCGACAGCCATAACAAATGTTGTCGAAGCGCCACGTCTTATCGCAGAAGAACTTCCTAGTGAAATTACAGTTAAAACTGTTAAGTGGTCTGAGGGGCGTGATCCTCAACTTCCAACTGGAGCAAAGGTAGGAAGTGATCAACCAGGTGCTGATCGGGTGGACTTGGGTATTGAAGTCGAAATGATTCGCGGATCTCTTATCGAATCAGATCTTGCTCGATTCAAAGAAATTTGTGTTGATGCAGCTGTTGCATTAGGAAATGCAATGAAGCAGGTTGAAAGTTCGGACCGTGAAATTGATGTTGCAGGTTTAATCACGCATTCGTTATGGCAAGCGGATTTAGAAGTTGCATTCTTGGGTGTTGCGGGACAGGAGCGGGTTCATAAATTTAGACATCCACTTCCAACAGATTCTGTCGTTGGCAATCGAGTGTCTGCGTCTATCTGTGCAAAACGAAAGGGC
>WLCR01000009.1 GCA_009705235.1 Actinomycetota bacterium
AGTAATAGACATTTTCACTATTTTCACCGTACATACGGCGTAGGCCATCTTTGACAATGTGTCCAAGTTCAAATGCAAATGCTGGATCATATGCAACAACAGCTGGATTAGTAGCTGCAAGTAGAAGTGAGTGACCATCTTCATGCTGCAAACCTTCGCCGTTAAGAGTTGTGCGACCTGCTGTTGCACCAACCACAAATCCACGAACTAATTGATCTGCCGCAGCCCAGAAGCCATCACCTGTGCGCTGGAAACCAAACATTGAGTAGAAGATGTAGATAGGAATCATTGGTTCGTCATGTGTTGAATATGAAGATCCAACAGCGGTGAATGATGCAACAGAACCTGCTTCATTAATACCTTCATGCAAAATCACACCTGAAGTTGATTCTTTGTAGGACAACATTAATTCACGATCAACGGCTGTGTACTTCTGTCCATGTGGTGAATAAATCTTCATCGATGGGAACAATGAGTCCATACCGAAAGTACGTGCTTCATCAGGAATAATTGGAACTATTCGTGCGCCAAGTCCTGGATCCTTAACAAGATCCTTCAGCATGCGAACAAAAGCCATAGTTGTTGCGATTTCTTGATGGCCCGAACCACGCTTTACAGATTCATAGACGGAATCATCAGGCATCGTGAGCGGACGTGATTGTGTACGTCGACGTGGAATAGATCCACCTAACTCGGCACGACGTTCTGCGACGTACTTAGCCTCTGGAGAATCTGGTGATGGTAAGTAATAAGGAGGTAAATACTTATCCAACTTGGAATCTGGAATATCCAGATGCAATGTGTCACGGAATTTTTGAATATCTTCCAGTGTCATCTTCTTCATCTGGTGCGTTGAGTTACGACCTTCAAAGTGTGAGCCAAGCGTCCAGCCCTTAACAGTTTTAGCCAAAATAACGGTTGGACGACCATTCTTGGCTGTAGCGGCAGTGTAAGCAGCAAACAATTTCTTATAGTCATGTCCGCCGCGCTTTAGGTTCCAGATTTGATCATCGGACCAATTAGCCACCATTGCAGCGGTGCGAGGGTCCCGACCGAAGAAGTTATCGCGAACATACTTACCGGATTCCGCCTTAAATGTTTGGTAATCACCATCGAGGGTTTCATTCATTAACTTAACAAGCGCGCCTTCGCGATCTTGAGCTAACAATGGATCCCAGCCGCGCCCCCAAACAACTTTAATAACATTCCAGCCAGCTCCACCGAAGATGGATTCAAGTTCTTGAATAATCTTTCCGTTACCGCGAACTGGGCCATCTAGACGTTGCAAGTTACAGTTGATAACAAAAGTTAAGTTATCTAATTTTTCTCGTGTAGCAAGACCGATAGCACCTAATGCATCAACTTCATCAACTTCACCATCGCCAAGGAACGCCCATACATTTTGATCGCTTGTATCTTTAATTCCACGATTGTGTAGGTAGCGGTTGTAACGTGCTTGATAAATTGCATTTAGTGGTCCGATACCCATCGACACAGTTGGGAACTGCCAAAAATCTGGCATCAAACGTGGGTGAGGATATGAAGAAAGTCCACCACCTGGATGTGAAAGTTCTTGACGGAAACCATCTAACTGATTTTCTGATAAACGTCCTTCAAGAAAAGCGCGAGCATACATTCCAGGGCTTGCATGTCCTTGGAAGAAAATCTGATCTCCGCCACCTGCGTGATCTTGTCCACGGAAGAAGTGGTTGAAACCAACTTCATACAACGCAGCAGAAGAAGCGTAGGTTGAAATATGTCCGCCAACGCCAACGCCTGGACGCTGCGCACGGTGGACCAACATTGCCGCGTTCCAACGGTTAATGCGTCGGATTTTTCGTTCTAAATCTTCATCTCCTGGAAATGGTGCTTCATGTTCAGGAGCGATCGTGTTGATGTAGTCAGTCGCTCGCAATGCAGAAATTCCAACATTTTTCTCTCGTGCATGTTGCAACAAGTTGAGCATTAAGTAGCGAGCGCGCACCGGGCCAGCAGCCTTGAGGGCGGCATCAAAGGATGCTCTCCACTCGGCCGACTCTGAAGGATCGGTATCGACTAGCTGTTCAATATTGAGATCTGGCGCCTCGAAGTTTTCGCTCATGTGCCTATTCTTGTCTGTACTGCCCCGTAAGTCGAAATTAAAAAGGTGTGAAATAGAGCCAATTTCCCCTTGCGCTCAAGCCCAGCATTGTGTGGACTTAGCCCGTGCCTATTCGGATGGGATTTGCCAAGGATGACCTGGTTCTAGAGGTCGGCCTTGATAGCGATTGCGATTCCACAATACGAGACCAGATTATGGCTATTACCGGAACAGCATTTCTTGAAGAGGCAGCATCTGAAGTAGTTGATGCTGTCGTGTTGTGGTGGCGAGATGGTGATGGAGATTTAGTCGATGAATTAATGGATGCTCTTACGTATTTATCTGAATCTGGACCGATATGGGTCTTAACACCAAAGGCTGGTCGAGATCTTCATGTTGAACCCAGCGATATTCAAGATGCTGCACCTATTGCGGGGTTGAGTCAAACATCAACAATTGCGCTCGCAGGGGATTGGTCAGCAACTCGATTAGTGGCACGTAAAGCAGGCAAGAGGTAAGTTTCGCACATGACAACAATTGGACAAGCAGCCCCTGATTTCACAATTCCAAATCAACACGGAGAAGCAGTTTCACTTTCATCATTCAAGGGAAACAAAAACGTTTTGCTCATGTTTTATCCATTCTCATTTACCGGAACTTGCACTGGCGAATTATGTGCGCTTCGAGATGATCTTTCCTCTTTTCAAAATGATGATGTGCAGGTATTAGCTATCTCTTGTGATTCACCATTTACACAGCGGGTATTTGCAGAGCAAGAGAATTATCAATTCCCAGTGCTTTCAGATTTTTGGCCACATGGAGCAGTTGCACAGACATATGGTGTTTTTGAAGAGTCAAAAGGATGTGCACTTCGCGGTAGTTTCTTAATTGATAAAGAAGGCATTCTTCGTTGGGAAGTAAAAAACGGTTGGGCTGCACGTGAAAACTCTGATTACAAGGCGGCAATCGCTGCCCTGTAAGCGTGATTTAGGAAATTGTGGACTCCTAAGTTAAGATTTGGGTCTGCAATATCGGGTGCTTAGCTCAGTGGTAGAGCGTCTCGTTTACACCGAGAATGTCGGGGGTTCGAAACCCTCAGCGCCCACGTACATGAAAGGGCTGGGTGGAACTCATTTTTTCAACAATCAAAAAGTGGCGTTTCTCTAGTAATTCCCTTACTTCTTTAAATGATGTTTCTAAGGGCAAGCGCACAGTTAAGAGCAAGACCTTACAGTTCTATTCCGCCAATCGGAATGTCGGTAACTATTTGCCAGTCCTAGCAATCCATCAAATGCTAGATCAAGAACTTGATGTGTGGAATATTCATAAATCTCCTGTTGATTGGGATTTTGTTCACGAAAACTACGATCATGTAATAGTTGGTGGCGCTGGTTTGCTGCACTCTGTCTTTACAAAATTTTGGGTGGATCTTGAAAAGAATTGCACACTTCCAATAATTATTTGGGGTATTGGAGTTTGCCTTCCAGATAATGATTCTGTTAAAGGCGTACCTAAAGAAGTTGTTCAATCTGTCTTTTCAAGAGCCATTTATGCAAATGTTCGAGATGAATTAACAAGAGATTTCTATCAACTAGCAGCTGATATTTCCATCACTGCTTGCCCAACCTTGGTTCATGTAGCCAACAATTTTAAAGTTGCGGCTAAGAAAGGTTCTGGGAAAGAGATTTTGCATAGTTCACATGTGGACCTAGAACCAACTTCGACTACACCCGAGATTAAGCAAATTATTGAGGCAGCGGGATTTAAATACAGATTTACGGAAAACATTGAAACTGAGAGATACCCTTTGAAGAAGATTTTGACTATGTATCAAAAATCTGACTTTGTCGTAACAACTCGCTTACATGGCGCCATAATTGCCTATGCCTTTAAACGCCCATACATAGCGATCTCATTTGATCCAAAGATTGCCGCTTTTCATAAACTGTATGGCGGCGGGGTCTGCATTACTGATGTCAAACAATTAGCGGGCACTCTCGGCAGCGATCAGTTCAAACTCCTCAGTGGGTATGAGAATGAACTGGCAAAGGTTAAACAGTTCGGGCTCACAATAAAAGGACATTTAGCGTAATTAAGGTTTTGACGAGTAAATCTTGAATCCGCAGCGCAGGGCCCTTTGCGCACTTATTTGGCTTTCACAACAGGCCTGACCTAAACTTAACCAACACTTACATAAGCGGTCAGGAGAAAATAAAGATGAAGGCATCTCCAAATGACCAGCGCTCTATTTTAGAAATTCAGCGTTTAGATCAGCAGGCGACTTCACTTCGCCACAAAGCTGCAAACCTTCCAGAGCACGCAGAGTTAGCCAGCACAACAGTTAAATCAAACAATGCTCGCGATTTACGTATTGCAGCAGAAACCGAATTAAATGATGTAAAGCGCGAGTTGCTGCGTGCCGAAGGCGATGTTGAGCAAATCGTTATGCGAATTACACGTGATGAAGCACGACTGATCAGTGGCAGTGCTTCACCGAAAGAGTTAGAACAACTGCAGCATGAAGTTGGGACCTTGGGTGCTAGACGCTCAGAGCTTGAAGAGATCGAACTCGAAATTATGATGCGTGTAGATGCCATCAATGAGCGAATCATGACTTTAAAAGCAGAAGAAGCCGAACACTCTGCTGTTATTGCAGATCTAGAAATTCGCAAAGAAAATGCGATGGCCAGCATAAACAATGATTTAGATGCAATTATTAAGGATCGTAGTGAAAACTTGCAGAGTATCGAAAAAGATTTAGTTGATCTATATGAAAAAATCCGTGACACCACGGGTGGAGCAGGCGCAGCTGCCTTAGTTGCAGGTGCCTGTACAGGATGCAATCTCTCTATTAATACCGTCGAACTAAAACGTGTTGCCGATTTAGCCGAGGATGAAGTTGTGCGCTGCGAAGAGTGCCGCTGCATCTTGGTACGTGGAGTTTAAATGGCACGTCATTTTCATTTAACTGCCGATGGTGGATCTCGCGGTAATCCAGGTCCTGCCGGGTACGGATCCGTGATCACAGAAAATGGAAAAATTATTGCCGAGCTATATGACTACATTGGCGTTGCAACAAACAATGTCGCCGAATACAGCGGTCTTATTGCTGGGCTAACAGCGATTAATGAAATCGATTCAGCTGCAACAGTTGATGTAAAGATGGATAGCAAATTAGTTGTCGAACAGATGTCTGGACGTTGGCAGATTAAACATGCTGACATGCGAGTACTAGCCCAGTCTGCGCGCTCTGCTCATAACCCTTCCCTAGTTTCATACTCATGGATTCCACGTGATGAGAATTCACACGCTGATCGCTTAGCCAACAAGGCTCTAGATCAACAAGCAGGCGGCGGCGAAGTCATACAAGTCCAGCAGAATTATCTGACCGAACGCTTACTGTCGACTGAAAAGGCAACAACCATTTACTTAATTCGACATGGTGAAACGATATTGACACCATTCAAGAATTTTTCCGGTGATGGTCCACTTAATCCTGAGTTAACAGAAACTGGATTAGCTCAAGCTGAAAAGGTTGCAGCGGCTGTTGCCCAGCTAAACCCAGAGGTAATCATCGCTTCGCCGCTAAAACGCACAACTCAAACTGCCGAGGCGATTTCACGTACAACAGGCCTGCCTATTGTTTTTGAAGAAACCTGGATTGAGTGCTCCTTTGGTATTTGGGATGGCCTATCAATCGATGAAGTTAAGGAAAAGTATCCAGCTGATTATCAATCATGGATTTCATCAACTGGTTTTGCTCCACCGCAAGGAGAGTCATATGACAATGTTGCGCTTCGCATAGATGCTGCACTCAATCAGATTGCTGCTGAATATCCAGGCCAACGAGTTGTTGTCGTGACTCACAACGGAACAATTAAGTCTGCAGCCAAGGTAGTTATTGGTGCGCCGGCTGAAAGCATTTTTCATATTGATGTTTCACCGTGCTCAATCACTTCGGTAAGTATTTGGCCTAGCGATGGCTTGCGTGCTCTACGTAGCCTCAATGAACAGGCGCATCTTCACTAATTCCGGAGTAAGAGTTACCGTGTAACCCGATAAGTGGCAAGGGTTGAATCACTCGCATAAGCAATACGCACACCAGCTTTTTGAGTTGCTGCTAATCCATTAACAATCTGTTCTGTCAGCAATTCACCTGGTGCAACCACGGCTACGCCTGGGGGATATGGGGCGATCAAATCAGCGCTAATGCGACCAACTGCTTCTTTGGCTGGAACAAACTCGGTATCTGCAAAGTAGGCATCACGAATAGACATTGCAACAGTTGGCACAACTGACCAGCTAAGAGAAGTTTGTGTAGTGCGGGTTGGGCCTTGCAGTGATTTCAGAATTGGAACCAGCGCGTTTTCAAGAATCTTAAAATCTTCAGCGTTATCAGCCAAAGTTGCTAAGAAAACTATTGTGTCACGATCTGCCATTTCAACACGGATATTTGCCTTCTGTAATTCTCGTTCAACATCCACACCCGATAGACCAAGAATGTTCGCCCGCAAGACAATTTTTACGGGATCAAACCGTCCAGTTGAAAAGTCAGTTGCTTTAAGAAATATTGGTGAATCAAAGTTTGCCTGAACGGCTACCTTAAATGCTTTAACATGGCTTAACAATTCTCCTGTTAATTCATCGCCACGAGTTTGTAGAAGTGCGCGGCAACCATCAATCGATGCCAGTGGGGCTCCTGCAGGTGATGTCGTATGAGTTGTTTCAAAACTTTGTTCAATACGATCTAAGTTCAGCAACTTTCCTTGAGCCAACAGTAAAGCCGAAGCGCTATATCCTGGCAAAGCTTTATGAACACTTGTAATCAACGCATCTGCGCCTAACTGCAAGACATGCTGTGGAAATTGTGAGTTAAAACCAAAGTGGCCACCCCATGCAGCATCTACGATTACCGGAATTGAACTCTCGTGGGCCTTTATTATCAGTGCAGCTAATTCTGAAATTGTTCCCAAGTAGCCAGGCTCGGTAAGTAACAGTGCGATTGGCTTTTGATCTAAGACGCGTTCAAGTTCTGAAACCGGAATACCAGTCGGAACACCAGTAGCTTGATCTATCTCAGGTGTTAACCAGATTGGTTCTAGACCAGTAAGCACGAGTGCGCTTAGTACAGATCGATGAGCAGTGCGAGTGATTGCAACCTTGTCTCCCGGTTTCCCCAGGGCCAAAATGATTGCTTGGTTTGCATGCGTTGAACCACCAGTTGAAAAGCGTGCGTAATCTGCGCCCCATAGCGATGCCGCTAACCCTTCAGCCTTCTTTAATGTTCCTTCAGTTAACTTGATTTCATCTAGCCCACCGTAGAGCGGAGTATCTGTATCTACTACAGCTCCTAACCCCTCATCTAATCGATGTGCCTTCTGCTTGTGACCCGGAATTGTGAATGCTGTGCGCTCAGTTTCGAAGTAGCGCAAGTAGGCATCTAGTAACGGTGCGCTATTTCTTAACTCAGAGTTCATTGTGCAAGCCTAACCAATGGACTGGCGAGTAGGAAATGATGGCTTAGACTTTACCCATGACAACACTTACCGCATTGACTCAAGAGCGTCGGTTGGTTACCGCAATTCCGGGACCAAAATCTCTCGAGGCGCTACAGCGCCGCAGTGAGGCGACATCTGGGGGACTTGGTATGGCGATCCCCGTCATTATCGAGCGCGCCAGTGATGCGATTTTGCTTGATATCGACGGCAATCAGATCATTGATCTTGGTTCAGGAATCGGTGTTACCAACGTTGGTAATTCGGCACAACGTGTAGTTGATCGTGTTATTGATCAGGTCCAAGCATTTACACATACCTGTTTCACAGTTGCTCCATACATGGGGTACATCGAAGTATGCGAAAAGTTAAATGCGATGACACCAGGTACATTTAAGAAGAAGTCACTACTTGTTAATTCTGGAGCAGAAGCTGTAGAAAACGCAGTAAAGATTGCGCGTCACTATACAAAGCGCCAAGCAATTGTTGTTTTCGAACACAGCTATCATGGCCGTACAAACTTAACTATGGCGTTGACTGCAAAAAATATGCCATACAAAGAAGGCTTCGGCCCATTTGCACCCGAGGTGTATCGCGTTCCAATGCCTTACTCATTCCATTGGGTTGGCGATCAAGCAACGATTACTGAAGATGCAATCGACATGATTACTCACAAGATTGAAAAGGAAATTGGTGCTCACAACGTTGCTGCAATTCTGATTGAACCAATTCAGGGCGAGGGCGGATTTATCGTTCCACCAAAGGGTTTCTTGCCAGCCTTATCTAAGTACTCAACAGACAACGGCATTATCTTTATCGCAGATGAAGTACAGACTGGCTTTGCTCGCACAGGCAACATGTTTGCTGTTGAAAATGAAAATGTTGTGCCAGACATGATAGTTACGGCCAAGGGCATCGCAGGTGGACTTCCGCTTGCAGGCGTAACGGGCCGAGCAGAGATTATGGACTCAGTTCACGTTTCTGGTCTTGGTGGTACTTATGGTGGTAATCCACTTGCCTGTGCTGCAGCACTTGGAGTTTTCGAAACCATGGAAGCCGAAAAATTAGTCGAGCGCGCAAATCACATCGGAACAATTCTTGGTGATTCACTTCGGCTTATGCAATCAAAGTATTCAGTGATTGGTGAAGTTCGTGGTCGCGGTGCAATGCAAGCAATTGAGCTTGTAGAGCCCGGAACAAAAACACCTAACACTGCTGCGATGAATGCAGTTGTTAAGTACTGCCAGAGCAAGGGTGTGCTTGTCCTTACCGCTGGTACTTACTCAAATGTTGTTCGCTTCTTGCCACCAATTGTGATTACAGATGAGCTTTTAAAGGATGCGTTAAGCGTTCTCGACGAAGCCCTAGCCTCTCTGTAAAAACCGGACTTCTCTCTAAATTCCGGAAGCATGACCTTCGCAACGAGGGTCTGAACCAAAAGCAAGGGTTCCATTAGGTAGCACCTGCATTAATTGCACAGATGAACCATGTCCCCATGCGGCCAATGGCCGAACATCATGTCCCTTTGCGCGTAATTGATCCAGGACGGCCGTTGGAACTCGATTTTCAATCTCCAGAACTCCGTTCCCAAGTTCTTCTTCAGAACTTTGTCCAGGCAAACTTAAATGCTGCCAACGTGGGGCCTCAGTTGCTTCTTGCACATTCATTTTTAAATCCACAATATTTACAATCAGCTGCAGATTTGTTTGGACCTGAATATTTGCTCCGGGTGTTCCGCCCACCAAATGTAAAGTTCCATCAGGATTTACAGCAGTAAATGCATTTAAAGTATGTGCTGGACGCTTGCCCGGTGCGATGATGTTGGGTGAACTAGGATCTGGTGAAAATCCAGTTAAGCGATTATTCAACAGAATCCCTGTTTCAGGAATGATCCACGAGCTACCGAAGCCATGAAAAACAGATTGAATCCATGAAACAGCGTTGCCATCTTTGTCAGCAACTAAAAAGTAGGTTGTATCGCTTCCTTCAGATACAGGTGCGATGTCAGTCATTGCTGAATCCATAGAAATTTGGTCATACCTGGCATCGATATTGTCCTTCGACAAAATTTTTTGAACATTCACATCGATAAACTCTGGATCACCCAAAATCGCGTTGCGGTCAGCAAAACCTATCTTTTTTGACTCGACACCCACGTGAATGCGCTCAGACTCAGACAACGAAGCAACATCAAAACGCTCATTTAACAAAAGCTCTTCCATCAAGATCATGCCTTGAGTTGGGGGAGGCTGTCCATAAACAGTTAGATCCCGGTACTTAACCGATAGGGGATCAAGAACCCGTGTTGTATGCGCCTTTAGATCTTCTGCGTTAAACCAACCCTCAGAGCCTTTGATTAATTGCTGAGCGATTCTTCCTTCATAAAAAGCAGCACGGCCACCTGAGGCAATCTCTCGTAAGGACTGAGCAAGTTTCTTTTGAACAACTAAATCGCCGAGCTTCACATTGACATCAATACCCATATCTCTAAACACATGTGTATCTGGTGCAACTGCTAAGTGACCGGCAATTCTTTTGACAAAGCCGCTATTGGCTGGGAAACCATTGTCTGCATAATCAATTGCGTGTTGTAGAACTGTCGAAATCGGCAATTTCCCGTAACGAGAATGTGTTTCAAACCATGTCGATACTAAACCTGGCACTGTTGCAGATTTGTAACCATGCAGCGGAATTCCATCTTTATATGCATCTGGTGTTGCGGCGTGCGAGGCTTCACCACTTCCATTGAATGCCAGGTTTGTTTTACTTGCCGCATGATGAGTTACAAGAAATGCATCTCCGCCCAGATGGGAAGCGCCAGGTTCGACAACACAGATAACAGCGCTAAGTGCAATAGCAGCATCAATGAAAGATCCACCTTGTTTTAAGATTGAAATAGCAGCACTAACTGCTAATGGCTGACTAGCGGCAGCTCCACCGTTTTTGGCATAAACAACACTTCGCCCTGTTTGCATCAGTGAACTGTGGCCTATTTTTTAGGGGATTACAAGAACTCCCCGAAGTCGTTAAGATACCTACTATGTCGAATGTAACTGTATTCATTGGTGACAGCGTGACCGATTGTGGTCGCTTAGTGGAACCGCCATACGGTGATGGTTACGTCTATAACATTGCTAACAGTGGGCGACTTATGGGCGAGATCATAAATGTTGGGACCAGTGGTCACCGTTTGATTGATTTGGAAAATCGATGGGATACAGATGTTTTAGCCCATCAGCCAACATTGGTGTCAGTAGCTATTGGCATTAACGACACATGGCGCCGCTATGACGACAACGATCCAACTTCCGTTGAAGATTTTGAAGAACGGTATCGCCGAGTGTTACAGGTTACGAAAGCGGCTGGCAATGCAAAATTAGTCCTATGCGAACCATTTTTACTCCCCGTCCGTGACGAAATGAACACCTGGAGAGAAGATTTGGATCCAAAGATCGAAATAGTTCATGCAATGGCTGCTGAATTTGGAGCTACATTAGTCCGTTTTGATCAACGTTTTAATGAGCTAGCCCAAGAGATATCAATGCTCGAATTAGCTGATGATGGAATACATCCTTCAAAACTTGGCCATACGATTATGGCTGATCTTTGGTTACAAACTGTAGGTTTGTAATTCAGCAGCCAGCTCATGGAGTGGCCCGACTATTTGATCACCAAATAAATTTTTCTTAACATTATCTAGATTTTCTGCCAAAGCTCTCAATTTTGTAGGTGCGTCAATTGGGCCAGTGATAATCATTTTACTGCTGTCATAGGAGCAGGTAAGAAGTATTTCTGCTAACCCAACCAGAGTTTCACCACCTGCTTGGTACTTGACTAACCAAGGTTGGATCTCAGTAATAATCGCTGGATATGAAAAATTAGAATCTTGTAAATATTTGCAGTTAGCAAGAATTGCTTCGCCTTCGACCCTAAATACCTGTGCAGCCTTTGGCATATCGCCAGCTCGCCATGCCGACACTCCAGCTCGGAAAATTTGTCGTAAATCAGGCGCCGGATCGCCTCCAACGAGCGTCCCCATCGAAGTTCGGAAGAATCGTCGAAGTGCATCTCTATCCTCAACATCTGGAAACAAGTTAATTAATGCACGTTCCCACGATTCCTCTGGGTTGTATTTTTCAGAGTTCCATAAATATTCTCCAATTGTTGAGATTGGAATCAAAGAAGCTTCGAATTGCAACATTGGATTGGAAAGCAGACCAGAGGAGTATCTGTGTAGGCCTTTCTCACGTCCACGAACTGGTCCAATATGTAGGTTGACCTGTAACCCACCATCATTTACAGGGAAATTATCCCAATAAAGTGCTGGTCTAAGGGCATTGCGTTCGAAAACAACGGCATCTGCAATATCTAAATATTCAGAGCAAATAGAGCGCCCAGTCCACATTAGATTAATTCGGGAGTTTAATTCGCGGCCTAGATCGACTAAATATGGCTCATTGCCTCGACCCGAATAACTCATTGGGCACACAGTTAATCTGGCTTTCTGGTTGTACGTGATTAACTTTTCCCAGACCCGGTTTGTAAAGTGAGCATGAGCTGCCGCAGTCGATGCGAATTTAGCATTGTCTGAATCATGCTGCATCTCCCAGGCAATGTCATCCCATAACATTCCAAAGTGGGTAGAACCTAAATCAGTCAGCTGCTTAAACCGATGCACAACAGCATCGACATCAGCTTCATTTGAATACTCAACTGATAGACCTGGAGAAACACATAGTACAAAATCAATGCCATGGATTTTTCCGCGCTCAATTAATTCCTGTGTTGTATCCAAGTATTCAGGCGTAAAGGGGGAGCGCCAATTGAATCTTTGAAGCGGATCATCTTTCGGAGCTAAAAAATATGTATTCATATTGTAATCGGCAAAGAATTCAATGCCCTTCAACTTTTGTGCATGAGACCAAGGTTTACCGTAGAAGCCTTCGACAACACCTCGAACTGGAAAATCTGGACCATCCATCAATTCAATTGTGCTTTCTTTAGTTTCTAGCCACTTCCTTAAGGCATTGAGTGCGTAACGCAAGGAGTGCTCAAGTGTTAATCCGATTGTGGCTTCTACTTTAGCTCCACTTCGCTTTGCCGATAGGGAAAAGCCTTCTAACTTCTCCAAACGCTGAGCTTTCAAATTTATGGTGACTTCATACTCGTCAAACCGAGCCTTATGGCGGTTGGTAAATGCCTCAGCCATCTGTATTTGAAGTGGTGATGCATTACTTAACGCAATTCTCATTGGTTACCTTTTGTTTGTGCCTGCGCGGATAGATCGAAAAAAAGCTTCATTACTTAGAGCCAGTTTTCGATAGAGAAGGAAAACTGGTCTGTTTTGTAAAAACAACATCACACGCTTGGGCTGTGGCTAGTCGTAAAGCCCCTATCAAAATCCCACTTTCTCCCAGCTGAGAAACTTCGATCTTTGGAGGAAAGGGCAGGATTTGATTAACCAAGGTACGAATCGGAGTAATGAAGAAATCTGCTTGGCGACCAATACCGCCAGATAGGACAACTAATTCGACATCCACAATTGCCGACATTGCCGCGACGTAAAGGGCAATTCGTTCGGCCTCTTGTGCAATCACTGCACGACCAAGAGCATCGCCATCTTTGGCGGCTTTAAGAATATCGATCGTCAAGTATGGTTCAACTAAAGTCGATTTTTTATACTTCTTTGAAAGTTCACGAGCAATGGTTGCGATACGGTCACTTGAGGGATTTGTCGCACTTCGGTGAGTATCAAGTGGATCTCCAAACGGAACATAAAAAATTTCACCAGCAGCGCCACGATGACCTCTGTGCAACTTGCCATTTAAGACAATTCCAGATCCTAAACCAGAGCCTACTGATAGAACTGCAAAGTTTTCAATACCAACACCATGTCCCGTGCTTTGCTCGCCAACCGTAACCAAGTTGATATCGTTTTCGACGATTGGATAAATACCAAACTCTTTCTTTACTAAATCGGCAAGATTCACTCCATCGAGTGCGTGGATGTTTCCGGCAATAGACACGATCCCAGTATTTTGATCGACTACACCTGGAGTACCAACAGTAATAGCGGCTACATCTTTTAATTTAAAGCGAGATTCTTTTAGAGCTTGATCAACTGCTTTGTGCATAACCTTTGTTAGATCACTGAGCTTTAGTGAAATTACAGGCACAGAAACTTCTGCTCGTTTGACTAAATTTAGATCCCCAACAGCAGCTCTGACATAACGAGTACCTATATCTATAGCCAGAGAAACTTTTATGTCACTGATTGCTTCATATACAAAGCGTGCTCGCTTGGAGTCTTCCTCACCGGGCTCAACTTCGCGAATAAGGTTGCATTCAATCAAGCCACGTAAAATATCTGCAGTTGTTGGTTTTGATAATCCGATTAAGCGAGCTATTTCGGCTGCATGAAGTGCTCCATTTGAGCGCAAGGTATCGATAACCCGACGCTCATTAATCTCTCGCATGAGCGAGGGAATTGCTGGGATTCCTACGGCTGCCTCTTTCATTGGATCTTCTACCCCTTTACGCCCGTGAGGGTAACGCCTTCGATGAAAACTTTCTGACTGAAGAAGAAAATAATTATTACTGGTGCCATAAATAGGGCTGAAGCGGTCATCAGCATGTTTGTTTGAACATGATGAATACCCTGAAAGGCATTAAGTCCGATACCCAAAGTCCACAAATCCTCATTCTCAACTAAGTACAGCAGCGGTCCGAAGAAGTCATTCCAAGAACCTAGGAATGCAAAAAGGGCGATCGCAGCAATGGCCGGCTTGGCTAGCGGTACGACAATTCGCATCATTAATTTGAATTCGCTACATCCATCAATCCGAGCCGCATCAGAGATCTCATCTGGGATGCTTGTGAAGAATTGCCGTAGCAAGAAGATTGAAAATGCACTTGAGAAAAATGTCGGAACAATAAGTGGCAAGAATGAAGGGATCCAGTGCAGTTTGGAGAAAATAATATAGACAGGAATCATAGTCACCTGTCCAGGAAGCATCATGGTTCCCAAAATGATGATGAAAGTTGTATTACGACCCTTCCATTGAAGTCGTGAGAGTACGTATGCAGGAGGAACGCTTGAAACTACAACTCCTATTGTGCCCATAACTGAAACAAATAAGGTGTTCAAAGTCCATTTCAAAAACGGCACTAAAGTAAATACCTCAACGTAATTGCTCCACATAAATGGAGAGGGCCAGATCGACCGGGTTTCTGCTTGTCCTTTGTTCATTAACGAAATAACTATGACAAGGTACAGCGGCATGAAGAAAATTACTGATAAAGCAATCAATATTGAATGATTGCCCACCATTTCAAGGAAATCATGCCATCTCTTACTGCGGTGAGCTTTTTTTGAATGCAGTTCGATCTCGGCAATTTTCTCAGGGCTCAAGTGGCTCAGTGCATTACTCATTTGAATAGTGATCCGTTCGGGTAGTGGACCCATCGCTTTTGAGTCTTAAGGATTATGAGCGTGCATATCAAGGTAATAACTAGCAATACCCAGGCTAAAGCTGATGCGTAGCCCATTTCATAGGCTCGGAAAGCGGTGAAGTAAATGTGGGTTGCATAGAAATACATTGCATGGGAATAGTCATTAACCTGACCCGAAGCCACATATGCCTGCGTAAAGTATTGGAAACTGCCGATCACTCCGGTGACAAATGAGAAGAAAATAACTGGAGTCATCATTGGCAAGGTGATAAACCTAAATGATTGCCATGGCGAAGCGCCTTCAATACTGGCTGCTTCATACAGTGACTTTGGAACATCTAACAAACCGGCTAAATAGATAATCATTGTGTCGCCGATTCCCCATAAACCTAAGATGATCAAGCCCCATTTGGACCACTTAGGGTCCATAAACCAAAATGGTGGTTCATTTACGCCAACTGCTTCAAGTCCGCGATTTATTGGTCCATACGCTGGATTGAAAATATATGTAAAGACCATCGATGCAGCAACTGCAGGCACCATAGATGGCAAGAAGAATATCGTGCGATAAATACTGCTACCACGCTTAGGCTTAGTTAATACCCAAGCTGTAAACATCGCAAAGGCAATACGCAACGGGATACTGATTGCCGCGAGCCACACCGTATTTTTTAGAGAAAGCCAGAAATCGGTATCTTCAAAGAGCATCCGGTTGAAGTTTTCTAACCCGACCCATTCTGGCTTATCGATCAAATTAAATTTAGTAAATGCTTGATAAAAACTTGTAACCATCGGATACGCAGTAAAAAATAAAATTCCGAATAGCCATGGTGACATGCACAAGAAAATAAAAATATACGGAACTTTTAATTTCCTGCGCGCAGGTGCAAGGGCACCTTCCCCCCGCTTGCGCGGGGAGAAGGATGCCATCACATTAGTTAATTGCATTTTCGCCGATTAATTATTTCTCGCGACGATTTGGTTTACCTTATTTGCCAAGTCAGCAAGAGCTGTCTTGAGATTTGGGGTATCACCAGCTTGCCAAGAAGCCATCAAGTTCTGAAGAAGAGCCTCTTCTTGGTGTTCTCCGGTGTTTTTAACGATGTGGTAAGCCGACATAGGATGTGCCACTACATCATAAATTGGCTGATACCAAGCAGGATATTTCGCTGGACGAGCATCCTTAGATAGAAGTGAAGAAGGAGCTCCGTTAGCTGAATCCCATGCTGAAGCTAGCTTTGTATCTGTTGCTAGACCCTTCATTACGATCCAAGCATCTTTCACATTCTTTGAACCCTTTGAGATACCCATCTGTGCCTGACCCACAACACCTGACCCTGAATATGTTGAAACTAATTCAGGTGAAACTGGGAAACCGGAGATGGTGAATTCATATTTAGCTGTGCACTTATCTGCCATCGCCCAGTCATCACCAGTACAGAACATAGGTCCCATCCAGTTTGCATCCCACTTCATTGCAACGCGGCCGGTCATGAAGTCATGATCAGTACCCCATTCACCACCCTTAGCTGCAACAAACTTTGTGAGTAACTTGCTGCCGGTATCAAAGTTTCCGCCACCGTAAACATTTGCGATGAAACTCTTCTGCCAATTGAATGCTTTTGCCCATCGACTATCTGATGCGAATGCCGCGGTCTGATCTCCGCCGTACCATTTTGCACCAAACATTTGACCTAGCCACATTGAATCCATATCGAATCCGTAGTAGCCAGCCCATGGCAAGAAGCCAGCAGTTTTAATGCTGCCATCAGAGTTAAATGTAGTTAACTTCTTTGAATACTCAAGAAGTTCAGTTGTTGTCTTAGGTGGACGAGTGAATCCAGCCTTAGCAAGTAAATCTTTGTTTGAGTAGAAAGCAAATA
>WLCR01000090.1 GCA_009705235.1 Actinomycetota bacterium
AAGGAAATATTGTTGTTTCGGGCAAACTCATCGACATAATCTAAAGAAGTATCACCGATGCCTCGCTTGGGCACATTGATAATTCTTCGCAGCGATATTTCATCTTCTAGATTCGCCAGTACACGTAAATAGGCCAACAAGTCTTTAACCTCGCGACGTTCATAAAATCGCAACCCGCCAACGACTTTGTACGGCAGGGCGTTGCGCATGAAAACTTCTTCAAAAACACGGGATTGCGCATTAGTACGATAGAAGATTGCAGTGTCCCCCGGTGTTGAAACACCTTCACGTTGCAGCGATCTAATTTCATCTGCGATGAAGCTAGCCTCATCATGTTCGCTCTCGGCTACATAACCTGTAAGCGGTGAACCAGATCCTGCATCAGACCAAAGATTCTTCTCTTTGCGGCTTTCATTTTTTGTGATGACAGCATTGGCAGCATTTAAAATATTTTGTGTTGAACGATAATTCTGTTCAAGCAAGACGGTACGAGCATTTGGATAATCCAATTCGAACTGCAGAATGTTGCGAATGGTCGCGCCCCGAAAGCCGTAAATTGATTGATCAGCATCACCTACTACGCATAGCTCTGCTGGTGCCTGACCTTCAAGCTCGGTGCCAACTAATTCTTTTACCAAGATGTATTGCGCATGATTTGTGTCCTGATACTCATCTACTAAAACATGGCGAAAGCGCGATCTAAATCGAGCCTTTGCTTCTGGATAGCGCTGCAGGACTTCAACTGTCTTTAAAATCAAATCATCAAAATCCATAGCGTTGGCACGGATTAGTCGCTGTTGATAGACCGCATAAACATCGGCTACAACCTGTTCAAACTGATTGCTTGCAGAATTTAAATAATCCTGAGGCACCAGCAATTCATTTTTAGCATTAGAAATCATGGATTGAAATTGGCGTGCAGGGTATCTCTTTGGATCTAAGTTCAATTCCTTTGCAACTATTGTTATTAGCCGCTGCGAATCAGCAGAGTCATAGATGCTAAATGAATTGCTGTACCCAAGACGGGTCGCTTCTTGGCGCAAGATTCGAACACATGCTGAATGGAATGTAGAAACCCACATAGATTTAGCAATAGGCCCAACCAAATCAGCAACTCGTTCCTTCATTTCGCCCGCTGCTTTATTTGTAAAGGTAATTGCCAAAATTTGATATGGGGCAACATTTCTTCTAGACATTAAATAGGCGATACGACGAGTTAATACGCGAGTTTTTCCAGATCCGGCACCTGCCACAACGAGTAATGGACCGCCTGCATGTGTGACCGCTTCGGATTGCTGAGGGTTTAACCCCTCGAGCAATGGATCGATTTCAGTCATGAGGGTGAGTCTATTAGGCTTCATGCATGGAACCGATTGCAGATAACGAGATCAAGCGCGTCTTGGTCGTCAATGCCCACCCCGATGATTCAGATTTTGGGGCATCAGGAACTATCGCCCAATGGGTGAAAAAGGGAATTGAAGTTGCTTATGTATTTTGCACCAATGGCGATCAAGGTGGCGAAGAGTCTGGCTTCACAAAAGAAGAGATGCCAGCAATACGTCAACGGGAACAACGCGCGGCTGGTGCAGCAATTGGTGTCACAGATATAACTTTCTTGAATTATGTTGATGGACACTTAGTGGCAACTATCGAGTTACGCAAAGATATCGTCCGACAAATTCGAATCTCACAACCAGATCGCATTGTCTGTCAAAGCCCAGAACGTAATTGGGAGCGCATAGGTGCAAGCCACCCAGATCATTTAGCTGCAGGTGAAGCAACTATTCAGGCTGTTTATCCAGATTCTCGTAACCCTTTTGCCTTTACAGATTTGCTTGAAAAGGAAGGTTTGCAACCCTGGCGTGTAAAGGAAATTTGGGTTTCTGGCTTTGCCCAACCTGATCACTGGGTTGATATCACCGACACCTTTGATTTAAAGATGGCTGCTCTGCATGCACATGCATCGCAAACTGCTCACAATAAGGAGTTAGAAAACATGGTTCGCGAGTGGGGTCAACGTAACGCTGGAATTGGTGGTTTACCTGAAGGAAGAATTGCTGAAGCTTTTAAGATTGTAAATACAAATTAACTAGTTGTAACTCTTCTAATTTCTATCGGTTGTATTGGAGTTCCATCACCCACGTAATATGCTTTTTTATCCTTACGATTTATCTGATATGCACCGATAGTTGCGAGCTCACTGACAATTTCTAAACCAGATTTAATTTGTCCCCAGACCGTGTAATTTGGTGGCAAAGTGCTGTCTTTATACACAAGAAAGAATTGAGTTGTATTTGTTCCTGGACCTCGATTAGCCATAGCTACAGTGCCGGCTGGATAGTTATTGTCCCCTGCTGAAGGAAGGTTTTCGTCTTCAAACTCTTTCCAGCCAATAGGGCTTATTCCTTTTCCACCTGAAGGATCTCCACATTGCAAAACATAGATTCCGGAAGTTGTTAAACGATGGCAAAGAGAGTTGTCAAAAAACTTATTCTTAACCAGCACAGTGAGTTTTGAAATTGTTATGGGTGCAAGGCGCTTTGCCAATGTGATCTCAATGTTGCCGCAGTTTGTAACGATAGTCATTGAAGAGGGCAACTTAACTGATGCATTTTTCTGAGCAACAATTTTTGATGGATTATGAGGCACCGATTTAACTGCTTTGCAATAATCTAATGAAGTTTTCACTTCATCGGCGACTGCGACCGGAGTGAAGAATGGAAAAAGTGAAAGCGTAAGCGCGGGCACTATGAGGGAGATTAAAGTTTTGCGCATGAGGTAATGGTAAGTGGAAATCCTGTGAAAACCCTTAAATTATTCCCATTCAATGGTGCCAGGTGGCTTGCTAGTTACATCTAGTACCACTCGATTTACCTCGCGGACCTCGTTGGTTATGCGGGTGGATATTTTCTCAAGAACTTCATAGGGAACACGAGACCAGTCGGCGGTCATGGCATCTTCTGATGAAACTGGTCGCAAAACAATCGGGTGGCCATAGGTGCGACCGTCGCCTTGGACGCCGACGCTACGAACATCAGCAAGCAATACAACAGGGCACTGCCAGATTTCACGATCAAGCCCAGCTAATTTTAATTCTGCACGAGCAATTGCATCTGCTTCACGCAAGAGATCTAATCGTTCTTGAGTGACAGAACCAATGATTCGAATACCCAGTCCAGGTCCAGGAAAAGGTTGACGCCATACGATTTCTTCAGGCAACCCAAGTTCTAATCCAACCTGGCGAACTTCATCTTTAAACAATGTGCGAAGTGGTTCGATTAAGGTGAACTGCAAATCATCTGGCAGTCCACCAACATTGTGATGGGACTTGATGTTTGCTGTGCCTGTACCGCCACCTGATTCGACAACATCTGGGTACAAAGTTCCTTGAACTAAGAACTCAACATCTCCCCCAGCTGCAATCTCGCGCGCAGCTAATTCAAATGATCGAATAAATTCACGGCCAATAATCTTTCGTTTTTCTTCAGGGTCTGTAACATCTTTCAAGGCGTTAAGGAACTGCACCTTTGCGTCAATTACAACTAACTGGACACCTGTGGAAGCAACAAAGTCACGTTCTACTTGTTCTGCTTCGCCCTTACGTAACAATCCATGATCAACAAAAACGCATGTCAGTTGATTACCGACCGCTCTTTGGATGATTGCTGCAGCGACTGCAGAATCAACTCCACCAGATAGACCACAAATAACTCGTTTATCACCAATTATTTGCTTCGCTTTTGCGATTTCCGTTTCTGCAATGTTTGCAGTTGTCCAAGTAGCATCACACTTGGCAATATTGACTAACCAGTTGCGCAAGATTGCTTGTCCGTGCTCGCTATGCAAAACCTCTGGATGAAACTGAACCCCAGCTAATTTTCCAGTTGCATCTTCAAAAGCTGCAATCGGCGTATCTTCGGTTTTTGCACTAACTGTGAACCCAGCTGGGGCTTCAGTAACGGCATCACCATGTGACATCCAGACTTTTTGCTGTACAGGTAACCCAGTAAACAACTTGGAAGTTGGTTGAACTGATGTCTCTGTGCGACCGAACTCTGATTTTCCTGTGCGACTAACGATGCCGCCAAGGGCCGCTGCCATCGCCTGAAATCCATAACAAATTCCAAAGACCGGAATTCCCAATGAAAAGATTGCAGCATCAACTGTAGGTGCATTGTCGGCGTACACACTTGATGGGCCACCCGACAAAATTATTGCGCTGGGATTCTTAGCTGTAATTTCGGCAGCTGTTATTGATGAAGGAACTATTTCGGAGAAAACATGTGCTTCGCGAACTCGCCGTGCAATTAACTGCGCGTACTGAGCACCAAAATCAACAACTAGGACTCCACGCGTTTCAGCCACGATGTATAAGAACCTCTACGCGCTGGAACTCCTTAACATCTGAATAACCACATGTAGCCATTGCGCGGCGAAGTGCACCAAACAAGTTCATTGATCCATCTGATGTGTGCGATGGTCCAAGCAAAATTTCTTCCAAAGTTCCTACGGTCCCAACATTTACACGTTCACCGCGTGGAAGTACTGGGTGATGAGCTTCTGATCCCCAGTGCCAACCAAGTCCAGGTGCTTCGATCGCCTTTGCAAGCGGAGATCCCATCATGACGGCATCTGCGCCACATGCAATTGCTTTTGCAATGTCACCACTGCGACCAACTGCGCCATCAGCAATCACATGAACATAGCGTCCACCTGATTCATCAAGGTATTCACGGCGAGCAGAAGCAACTTCAGCAACTGCAGATGCCATTGGTACTTCTACACCCAATACTTTGCGCGTTGTATGTGTTGCACCGCCACCAAAACCAACTAAAACCCCTGCAGCACCTGCGCGCATCAAGTGCAGTGCCGCAGTTGAAGTTGCAACTCCACCAACAATTACAGGTACATCTAACTCATAAATGAACTTC
>WLCR01000091.1 GCA_009705235.1 Actinomycetota bacterium
ACAATTGCGTCATCTGTTTCGCCAGCAAGGCCGTTTAATGCAATTTCGATGAAGTCTGCTGATGAAATTTCAGCATCACGATGCATATCCCAGATAGCCGCCCAACACAGAGCACGAGCAAGGGCATCATCAAATTTTCCAAGATGAGTTTTTAGAGTAGCAATAGAGCGATCATCAAAACGAAGCTTTGCATATGAAAGGTCGCGATCATTGATAAGCAATAAGTCAGCGACTTTTTCGCCAGCAAGATCTTGCACAACTGTTGCAGCACCAGTTACGTCAAGTTCGACAGACTTGCGTAGTTTTAGTGAGTCACCACTGATGTCATACAGGCCCACAGCTAAGCGATGAGGGCGAAGTTCGGTTGATCCTGCAGGAACTAGTGGTGTTTCCTGCGAAATGGTGATGCTCTTGTATGTTCCTGCATCAATATCTAATACGGGACGTAATGTATTTACACCCGCAGTTTGTAGCCAGGTGTTGACCCACGGAGCCAGCTTGCGACCACTTGATGCTTCTAGTTCGACTAATAAGTCATCCAAAGTTGTATTGCCCCAAGCATGCTTTGCAAAGTACTTTTGCAGACCAGCAATAAATTGTGGTCGTCCCACATGTGCAACTAATTGATGCAATACAGAAGCTCCCTTTGCATATGTGATGCCATCAAAGTTTGCATTAACTGCTTCCATATCAACCATGTCGGCGATAATTGGGTGAGTCGAGGACAATTGATCTTGGCGGTAAGCCCAGTTTTTGCGAGCAGAGTTGAATTCTGACCATGCACCCTTAAAACGCGTTGCCTCTGACAACGCTAAGTACGAAGACCATTCGGCAAATGATTCATTAAGCCATAGATCATCCCACCACGACATAGTGACCATGTCGCCAAACCACATATGTGCCATCTCGTGCAAGATTGTGTTTGCGCGAGACAAGTACGCCTTTTCAGGCATGTGGCTGCGGAACACCAAAACATCTTCACGGAATGTAACTGCGCCAGCGTTTTCCATTGCGCCAAAGTTAAAATCAACTACAGCGATTTGATCATACTTTTCAAATGGATAGGCCAAACCAAAAGTCTTTTCAAAGTATTCAAAACCTTGCTTAGTGATCAAGAAAATATCTTCAGGATCTAAGTACTGCATCATCGACTTGCGGCAATAAATACCAAGTGGGATTTCCTTTTGACCCTTGTACACATCATGAACATGTGAATATGGTCCTGCGATTAGCGCATCCAAATATGTAGTGATGCGAGGGGTTGTTGTGAACTTCCATTCAACCAAATCGCCCTTTGTAACCTTTGATTGCACCGGATTATTTGATACCGCTTCCCAGTGGCCAGGTGTTGTGACTGTTAAAGAAAAAGTTGCCTTTAATGATGGTTGATCAAAACACGGGAACATGTTTCGAATATGGGCGGTTTCACCTTGTGAGTACAAGTAAATCTCGCCATCTGATGGGTCAACAGAGCGTTGTAAGCCTTCACCAGATTTTGAATACTCTGCTTCGATTTCGATTACAAGGAGATTCTCTGCCGCTAAACCAGTTAGAAAGATGGATTCACCATCAAAATTACTTGTATCAACTGGTGCACCATTGAGTGTTGCGCTAATTACTGAGCGGCCAACAGCATCGATAAAAGTTGAATACCCAGGCTTATTGCATGTAAAGGAAACTTCGGACTTGGAATAGAAAGTCTCTTCGCCCTTAGTGACATCAAGGGTTACTACATAGCTATTTACATACAGATGGTCCGCGCGTTCTTTTGCTTCAGCACGGCTCAAATTTAGACCTGGCACTTGTTACTCCTTAGGTGTTTTGTAGGTTCCAATCCAACCATGACAGAGTTACCCCATGGAACGCCCATCGGTACGCAGTTACAGCATCCGCGGATCTCGAATAACTGATGCTCAACGAGTAGCTAAGACGGCCCTGCAGGCGGTGCACGGAATTGCATTCAAGCAAGAATTAATCGATCTTAGGCAGATTTTCCCAAATAGCGATGCGGTGATTATGGAGATTGGTTTCGGAATGGGTGAGGCCACCGCGATCATCGCTAAAAATCACCCAAACAACGGATACATAGCCGTTGATGTTCACCCACCAGGTATTGGCAAGTTGTTGGCCCGAATCGTTGAAAATGATTTAACTAATTTAAAAGTTATAGAAGATGATGTGCATGTTATTTTGCAGCATATGATCGCCGATCAATCCCTAGATGGAATTCATTTGTATTTTCCAGATCCTTGGCCAAAGAAGAAACACAACAAGCGCCGAATTGTTAACGAAGGTTTCTTGCATTTGATTCATCCCAAAATTAAAAAGGGGGGGTTCATTCATATTGCAACTGACTGGGTTCCGTATGCTGAAAGTATTAAAGAGGTATTTGCAGCGTCGCCATTATTTACCGGGGGAGTCATTGATAAACCTGATTGGCGGCCAGTAACACGTTTTGAAGGTCAAGGCATTGATAAAGATCATGCCGTTAACGACATGCTGTACACAAAGGTTTAAAGCGAACCTTCATTTTCATACTTAGCAATTTTGTTAATTCTGCGCACATGACGCTCATCATTTGAAAATGGTGTTTCGATGAAGGCATCGATAATCGCTTTACAATCCTCAATTGCATGCATGCGACCACCAATTCCGACCACATTTGCATTGTTGTGATCGCGACCTAGTTTTGCGGTTTCTACGCTCCAGGCAAGGACTGCACGCACGCCTTTAACTTTATTTGCAGCGATCTGTTCGCCATTTCCTGAACCACCCAAAACAATTCCGAGTGAAGTTGGATCTGCAACCGTTGCTATTGCTGCCGGAATACAAAAATCTGGGTAATCATCTACTGCGTCATATTCATGTGGTCCATGGTCTTTTACTTCATGACCTTTGCTCTGCAAATACTGGACAAGAGCAGCCTTGAGTTCTAACCCAGCATGATCACTACCAATATGAATGCGCATGAGTGCATCTTGCCATGAGCAATGAAAAACCCGCCAAGTGATTGCTCACGTGGCGGGTTTTCTACCTCTACTGAGGCCTAATTTTTAATCTATTAAGAGTTAATTATGAACGTGGACCCTTTGGAGGCTTTGGTCCTTTAGGACCTTTGTCTCCATGAGGACCTTTGTCACCGTGAGGAACTTTGTCTCCGCGAGGACCCATTTCTTTACCGCCAACAGCATTTACTCTCTCTGTTACATGTGCGGTCAATTCAGCCTTCTTCGCAGTTGCTTGAGCTGCAGTCATTTGGCCTGCTGTTACACGAGCATCAATTTCCTTTGTCTGGAATGCAACTAGTGCTGCAATCAATGCATCTTTCTTCGCGCCAGCAATTGCTGCAAGCGTTTCTCCAGCTGCAAGACGTGTCTTGATAGTTGCTGCGTCCACACCAATAGTTGTTGCTACCAGTGCTTCTCTAGCTGCATGCTCTGCATCATGGGCCGCTTTATCAGCTGCGCGATTTACATCGTTCGCTGCAGTCTTAGCCATTCCCTTTGCAGATCCTTTGTCATGTGCCGAAGCAACTCCGATAGAACCAAGTGATAGTGCGGCAACAGTTATTGCAACAGCCGCCATTCTTTTCTTTGATGACATATTCATGTCCTCTCGTTTATCGTGCATGTCATTGACCCTCGTCAACCACTACCTGTACCAAACAGGTTCATGCTGAGGAAGATAGCAAACCAATCTGAAAACACCCTCAGAAAATTACCCCGTGGCTTGTAGGGGAATCCAATCATCTACGCGTAAACCCCCTTGGGCTTGCCTTATTCGCTCATGTTTTTCTCAGGTTCAGACTAAATCTCCCCAATAGAAAAGGTGTCTCATGAAAGGCAGCAAATCCCTAATAGCAATATCTATCGCAGTATCACTTGCGTTGATTCCGTCAGCTATTGCTGCGCCAAAAACAACAGTCAAGGCTGCAGGCCCATTAGTCACAAAAGTTGTAAACACCATTTTGAATGGAGTTGGTGTTCCCTCTAAAAAACTTGGCATCAATGGTGATTTCTATATCGATACAAAGAGCTTAGTTTTGTATGGTCCAAAAATAAATGGTGCTTGGAAAAATTCAACATCTCTAAAGCAAGCAGAAGTAAAATCTGTAACAACAGTGATTGGAGAAGCCGGAGCAATTGGAGACAAAGGTGCAACAGGAAATACTGGAGCAACCGGTTCTGTAGGTTTAACTGGTGCAGCTGGCATTAAGGGATTAGATGGCGCAAAAGGTTCGACTGGTTTAACTGGCGCAACAGGAAGTACAGGTTTAACTGGTGCAACTGGCTTGGCCGGTGCAGCAGGAATTAAAGGCGATGCAGGAACAGCAGGTGCAGCAGGTGCAGCTGGTGTTGCTGGTGCAAGTGGTGCTGCAGGAGTTAAGGGTGACACTGGGTTAACAGGTTCTGCCGGTGCAACTGGATCTAAAGGAGATACTGGGTTAACAGGTTCGGCTGGCGCAGATGGTGTTGCAGGTGGACAAGGAGCTAAAGGTGATCCTGGTGCACCTGGTACCGCAGGTATTTCAATTTCTAAGTTTGCAAGTTTACCGAATATAGCTCTTGCAACCGCCACTAGTGGAAATTCAACTTCAGAAATCTTCTTCACTGCTGATTCAGATGGTGACTACACATTTGAAATTTTGGTTTCTGGAGGAGTTCAAGCCGCAGTGGAATACAAACTAAATGCGGAAATAGTGGTTGGGACAACTCCAATCGCTTCACAATTTGCAGTAGCAAGTGATGTGATTACTTATGCAAACAGGTTGGCAGGAAGGCAATATGGTTTTCATATTATTGGAGCAGCCGCGGGCGTTACAGCAGGAACAATTTTTGCCATACGCATTTCGATTCAGATAGGTGCGGGAACTAGCACTGTGTATTTCACTGGCCGAGCCCTCATAAACAAGGTCGGATCTATCGGGTAA
>WLCR01000092.1 GCA_009705235.1 Actinomycetota bacterium
AATGATGAATTTTCCGCATGAGGCACGGGCTAACGCTAACCAATCAACCTCACTTTGGCGCTTACGCCTCTCCTGCGAGAGATTTACCCTCCTCGCGGACGTAGCGCAGGTGGTAGCGCGGAACCTTGCCAAGGTTCAGGTCGCCGGTTCGAACCCGGTCGTCCGCTCTGATAGTCGCCGGATAGAAGGCATTCTTTTCGAAGAATAAAATCTAGCGGCGATATTTCTATGGTCGGGTGGCCGAGAGGCGAGGCAAGGGACTGCAAATCCCTCTACACGGGTTCAAATCCCGTCCCGACCTCCATTCTTAATCACAGGGTTTGCGCAACACACAACGGAGGCACAATGTCCGAAGAGGAATCAACTCGACCATGGGGTCGCTATGAAATTTTGCAAGAAAGCTATCTACATAAAGTTAAGTGCATCTATGTGAAACCTGGAACTCGTTTGTCATATCAACGACACCAAAAGCGCAGGGAACATTGGTTCATCGTTTCTGGTGTTGCAACAGTAGTTATTGATGGTCAAACATTTACGAAACTTCCGGGTGAAACGGTCACTGTTCAGGTCGGACAGCTTCATCGAATAGGTAATAGTGGTACTGAAGAATTGGTTTTTGTTGAAATCCAAACCGGTACATATTTTGGTGAGGATGATATTGAGCGTATTGAGGATGATTACGCCCGCTAATTCATTTTTATCCAGCCAGATCACTGTTGTATAGTTCGACCACCTAAGGATCGTTGGCTCAGCGGTAGAGCACCACATTGACATTGTGGGGGTCACTGGTTCGATCCCAGTACGGTCCACTTAGATATCGATCACATTGAACAGATCTAACCCCTAATAAGCTAAAGCCTACTCGCGAGTTCGGCTCATCAATCTTTACAGTTAACGCATGCAGACAGATGTTAGATACCCAACCATTATTCAAGGTGGCATGGGTATCGCGGTCTCTTCATGGCAATTAGCTAAACAAGTGGCAATTGCGGGTGAACTTGGAGTTATCTCAGGAACAGCCATTGATTCGGTTGTTGCACGCCGTTTACAGGATGGCGATATTTCGGGCGACATTCGTCGCGCAATGTCCCATTTTCCAAACCAGAAAACTATCGCAGAAATAATGGATCGCTTTTATGTTGAAGGCGGTCGTCCTGCCGAAAAACCATATCTAGATGTCCCAAAACTGAGTATTAAAGGAAATCTGTTTTCAAATAATTTATTGGCTGTAGCAAGTTTTGTTGAAGTATGGCTAGCAAAAGAAGGCCATAACGGTGTAATCGGAATGAATATTTTGGAAAAAATCCAACTGGCTATCCCCGCTCAGTTGTACGGTGCGATGCTTGCTGATGTTGATTACATTTTGATCGGTGCCGGAATCCCAGCACAAATTCCTCATCTGTTAAATGAAATATCAGTTGGCAAAAAAGTTGCGATGAAAGTTGAAGTTGCTGACACAAAGGATAAGCACTACCTACATTTTGATCCAACAACTCTTGGAATTGATAATTTTCCAATTAAACGCCCTCAATTTTTGGCAATCGTTTCATCACATGCCTTGGTTGCATACTTAAACAAAGATGAAGAGACCAAGCCTGACGGTTTCGTAATCGAGTACCACGTAGCCGGTGGTCACAATGCTCCCCCGCGAGCTAAAAATGCAGTTGATGAAAATGGGGAAGCGGTATACAACGATTTAGATATTCCCAATCTTGAAAAGATCCTTGCCTCGGGTTCCCCTTTCTGGCTGGCGGGAGGATTCGCAACACCATCGAAAGTTGTTGAGGCCTTGGCCCAGGGCGCTAAAGGAGTGCAGGTTGGATCAGTGTTTGCTTTATCTAGTGAATCCGGGTTCACTGAAGAGAACAGATCCGGTGTTATCAAATCTCTTGCAGATCCCAACATGCGGGTGCTTACCGATGCAAGTGCATCTCCAACAGGTTTTCCATTTAAAGTTATTCAGAACAATCAGACACTTTCTAATGACAATTTGTATGTAAAGCGCACGCGAATCTGCGACCTGGGATACCTGCGAACTATGTATCAACGTGAAAAGGGTGGAATCGGATACCGCTGCCCTGCCGAACCTTTGGACAATTATGAATTTAAAAACGGCCAAGTTGATCAGGCTCAAGGATCTAAGTGCCTGTGCAATGCACTTATGGCAGACATTGGCTTAGGCCAGGTGCGTCCTGATGGTAGGACCGAAATCTCATTACTGACTTTTGGTTCTGATCTTGAAGGTCCGCGTGCCATGCGCGCGAAGTATCCAAATGGTTGGAACGCACTACAAGCAATAGACTTCTTGAAGGAACAAATTACCAAGTAACTCAAACTATGATTCAACAGATATGAATCAATTACTACTCAACATCCCAGCCTTTGCTTTTGCCACCCTTCTCTTGGTTATGGTTCCAGGCCAAGGTGTTGCCATGGTTTTGCGGCAATCCATTCTTGGGGGAAGCAAGGCCGCATTTCTTTCGGCAATTGGTAATTGCGCAGGAATCCTGACGTGGACAATCTCAAGTGCTATTGGCCTTTCAGCAATCTTTGCGCAATCGCAGACCGCCTACACAGTTTTAAAATGGGTAGGAGTTACTTATCTGGTCCTTGTTTCACTGCAAACCTTGCTTGCTCTACGCCATGAATTTGGGAAATTCGATCTTGATACCAAAAACGAAGTGAGTAACTGGGCATCTTTTCGGTTAGGCCTGATAACTAATCTGACAAATGTAAAAGCTGCTGTTTATGCTGTCGCTTTCCTGCCTGCTTTTGTTCCAAGCAACTTTTCGCTAGCCTGGGGAATTTTCATCTTCGGCGCTATCTGGGCACTAGTTTCTATCCTCTGGAATATTTCATTGATTTGGACCGTGAAAAAGTCATCGGTCTATATTCAAAGACCTGTTGTCAGACGCACATTGACTGCTATATCAGCTATAGGAATCATGGGGTTAGCGGTTGGTCTTGCTTTATCGTCTGGCCGTTAAACCTTCAATAAATGTAAGACTGTTCTGAAATATGACTTCTTGGTCATAATCAAGTGTTGCCACATGATAACTATTTACTAATTCGATTCGCGTTTTTTCCTTCGATCCAATTTCAGCCAAGATAATTTCAGTATTCGCAACAGGCAACGTGTGATCTTCTACGGAATGAAAAAGCTGAACTGGCATCTTTATTTTTCCTAAGTTACGACGAGTTACACGCAGCATTTTAAGTAGTTGATATATGCCACGTGTAGGCAATGCGTCATATCCCCATTCGGTAATACCGGGGCGCTTGATGTCATCTCCGACGCTTGTGCGCAGCTTCTGAAAACGAGACAAAAAGAAAGCTAGTTCGACTGGAATACCTTTAACGTAAATCATTGGATTGACAAGAATTAATCCCGCTATTGATTCATTATTTGATTCGGCAACATTTAGAACGGTCCCGCCACCCATAGAAAGGCCAACCAAAATAACTGTGTCACAGGTTTTTTGGAGTTCACTCAGTTCAAATGTGATTTTTGCGGGCCATTCTTCCCATTTAGTATTGTTGAGATCTTCAACTTTGGTCCCGTGACCCGGCAATAAAGGCACACGCACCGTGTAACCCTTTGAATGAAGGAACTCACCCCAGGGGCGCATAGATGGTGGAGAGCCCGTAAATCCGTGCACGAGCAGGACGCCGATATGTGCATTTTTACCATTGCCAGGTGCAGACCAATCCTGCATCCATCCCGCCGGTGCTCCTTGTACTGCCATAACAAAATACTACGTCCTGACCGTTGTCAGTTCAATGACATACCATCGTACTTATGGTGAACATTGGTGAATCCCCTTTATCCGAAACCACCTTTGCTGTTATAGATCTAGAAACATCTGGTGGCTCTCCTAAATCAGGAGCGGGTATCACTGAGATTGGTGTTGTAAAAGTTCGAGGCGGTGTTGTGCTCGGAACATTCCAAAGTTTTGTAGACCCTGGACATTCGTTGCCACCTTTCATCACACAATTAACCGGAATTACTGATCAGATGTTGGTGTCAGCACCCTTCATCGATGAAGTAATTCCTACACTTTTTGAATTTCTGGGATCGAAGGATGAGACCGTACTAGTTGCGCACAACTCTCCTTTTGATATGAGCTTTCTTAAGGCAGCTGCCCTTGCTCATGCGTATCCATGGCCGAATTTCCTAACAATCGATACCGCGCGTTTAGCGCGTGCTGTTTTAGGTCGAGATGAAGTAGCAAACTGCAAGTTGGGCACTTTGGCTACCTTTTTTAATGCTCACACATCACCAAACCACCGTGCTCTAGATGATGCTTTAGCAACAGTGGATGTCTTACATGGAATCATCGAGCGACTGGCAGGTCATAACGTGTCGACCTTTGAGGAAATGAGAAACTTTCCCTCTAAAAAGATGAGAACTAAGCGTCCAATTTCTGAGTAAGTGCAGCCCATTGAGAAACCAAGCGAGTTGATGCTCCGGAATCAATTGCGTCATTCGCGCGAGAAACTCCCTGTGCAATTCGGTCGTGGAGATTAAGATCGAAATTCCCTTCGTACGCCGCAATTGCAGCTGCAGCGTTAAGAACAACTGCATCGCGTGGTGCACCCTTTTCGCCTGCAAATATCGCTGTTGTGATCCGCGCATTTTCAAGAGCATCTCCACCTACAAGTGCTGAGATTGGCGCTCTGGAAATACCAAAATCCAGCGGGTCAATAAGATCACTGGAGATCTCACCGTTACCAATTGTTAACACCGAGGTAGTGGTGGCAAGTGTGATTTCATCCAATCCATCATCACCACGGAAAACGAAGCCATCTACTCCCCGATCACCCAACACCTGGGCCATAACTAAATGCACTCGTTCATTTGCAACTCCAAATGCTGCCGCCTTTGGTCTAGCCGGGTTTGCTAAAGGTCCTAATAGATTGA
>WLCR01000093.1 GCA_009705235.1 Actinomycetota bacterium
CCATTGAAGAAACAGGAGAGTAAGAATTCCAATTACAGAAAGAATGTGGATTAGGTACACAACCGTGTTGATAGCGGACATGAGTTCAGTTTAGAGTGCCTACATGTCTTCACCTACTACCCCCGCCAGCATTGGCCCAGGTGAATTTTTCCCTGTTGTAGGCGTTGGCCCGCATGAAAAACCATGGCCTGAAGGAAATCAATACGATCCTGAATTATTGCTGAATGGTGACCGCAGAAATGTTTTGGATCATTACCGTTATTGGACCGTTGAAGCGATTGTTGCAGATTTAAACACTAAGCGTCACAAACTTCAGATTGCGATCGAAAATTGGCAGCATGATTTGAACATCGGATCAATTGTCCGCACTGCTAACGCATTTAATGTCTCTGGTGTTCACATTGTTGGAAAGCGCGATTGGAATAAGCGTGGCGCAATGGTTACTGATAGATATCTAACAGTTATGCATCATCCAACTATTGAAGATTTTGCAAAATACTGCAAGGAACAAAACTTGCCGATTATTGGAATCGATAACGTGCCAGGATCAAAACAGCTAGAGCCTGCATCCTTGCCTGAAAGTTGTGTGCTTTTGTTTGGTCAAGAAGGTGCTGGGATGTCAGATGAAGGTATTGCGGTTTGTGAAGTCTTGTATGAGATCAATCAATACGGATCAACGCGTTCAATGAATGCATCTGCTGCTGGTGCCATCGCGATGTATCACTGGGCCTTACAGCACCTGCCACGATGAAAAGAAGATGGCTCTCTAAAAATCTAGTTGTTCTAACACTTGTTTCGCTTACACAAGATGCCGCAAGTGATCTTTTGTATCCACTCTTGCCTTTGCTGTTAGTTGGCGTTATAGGTGCAGCGCCACTTGCTCTTGGCATTATTGAAGGTTGCGCAGAAGCTGCTGCAGGTTTTACAAAACTCTATGCCGGAAGATTTAGTGACAAAGTAGGTCGCAAACCCTTTGTAGTTGCTGGGTACACATTGGCCGGACTAGGAAAGGTTTTCGTTGTACTCGCAACTACTTGGCCACTAGTTTTCTTTGGTCGAGTTACTGATCGCATCGGAAAAGGTATGAGGAGCTCCCCTAGAGATGCATTGATCAATGATTCCGTTGATACAAAGGATCTAGGTAAGGCATTTGGTTTTCATAGGGCCGGGGATAACTTAGGAGCTGTTATTGGGCCTGCGTTGGCCTTAATAGGGCTATTCCTTCTCAACGATGATGTCCGGGCTGTCGCGCGGTGGGCTCTAATTCCAGCAGTTTTATCGGGATTGCTGACATTTTTAGTTAAAGATACTTTTGTTAAACAACCTAAAAAGGAAGTAAAGGCTGCCAGCACATACAAACTTCCTGCTGGTTTAAAGGTGAGAATTTCTACTTTGGTCGCAATCCAATTAACAAACATTCCAGATGCTCTTTTGTTACTTCAACTTCATCAGATTGGTTTTTCAGCTAAAGGTGTCGTTGCCTCTTACATGTTGTTTAGTGCGGTTTCAGCACTGCTTGCATATCCCGCTGGAGCATTTTCCGATAAGCTAAACCCACGAATTGTTTATGCAATCGGCTTACTCTTTTTTTCATGTGGTTACATAACTTTAGGGCTCACTCGAAACCACATACTTGCTGTAATCGCAATAGTGCTTTACGGAGTTTTTCCGGCTTTGACCGATGGAGTTGGTAAAGCTTGGATTGCCTCAATGAGCCCTCCTGAACATAGAGGAAGAATTCAAGGTGTTTATCAATCCTCAATGAACTTTGCAATTCTTGGTGCAGGAATTTGGGGTGGTGCCGCATGGACTAGTAATGGAATCCAGTGGCCATTAGTTATTGCAGGTGTTGGAGCGCTTATAGGTTCTTTAGTGCTTGTAACAATCCGTCCACAGCATGTTCGACCATAGCCAAAGTAGCTTCATACGCTTCATCAGATTGATTGTAAGGATCTGGAACCTCTAATTTAAAAAAATCTTCAGAACTAGGATCTATATTTTTTAGTATTGGATCAAAGTTTCGCAAATAGAACACTTTGCTTCTATATTCTTCGCTTTCAGCCAAAGAGATTACGTTGTGATAATTACTAGAATCCATAACCAAGATTAGATCGTGAAGAAAGAAATCATTTGCTCTAAATTGTTTGGCTACATGCGAATACTTGTATCCGGCTGCTTCCCAAATCTTTTGTGAAGAAGGATGTGGACCTTGCCCAATGTGCCAAGAACCAGTGCCCGAACTGTGGACTTCGATGCGTGGAGCCTTCCAATCAGCGGTTTTGCCTGCAAGAACAGCTGCAGCCATGGGTGAGCGGCAAATGTTGCCCAAACACACCATTGTGATGCTGAGTTGGTCTCTGCCTTTAAGTGAGGAGATCAAGCTCTGGTTCATCTTCAAGAGCTTCTTGTACAGACTTTAAACGTCGCTCAATTTCATCAGCTTCATCCACGCGACCTTGCATTCTTAGAATTTTGGCAATTCGTGATTCGACATCAACAATAAATTCGAAATCTTTTGGTTCATCTTCACTGACAACTGCCAACACATTTTCAAGGGTTGCTAAACCATCATCATATTTTTCAAGCAAGATTTGTGCCTTACCGAATTCAAAGGAAGCAAATGTTTCTCGGCGATGATCGTGTCCTGTTTCAAAAACATCGACAGCTTTACGAGCGGTTTCTAAGGCAAGTTCTCCCTCGCCAAGTTCGATTAAACACGAAGCCATTTTTTGGTCGCAGCGCGCAACATGAATAACTTCTTTGTTTCGCTTAAACAGAGATCGTGCTTCTTTGAATGCTTCAATTGCTTTTTCGTAATTCTTTAATTCGCGTTCTGCACAACCAATTAAATGAAGATCATTGGCTGCCCCGATTTCGTTGCCATCAACCAAATGCTCTTGTGCGCATTCATTCATTGTTTCTACAACTTTGTCATATTGCTTTGATGTGTACCACCACTCACCAAGCGTGCACGCAAGTTCAAGTGCAATTGGTGATTTGTTTTCGCGAAGTAATTCAACAGCTTTACTCATAGCCAATGCCGCTTCATCCATGCGCTTCAATTGGTTCAAGTTGTATCCAATTGCTGAATACGCCTGAGCTAAACCTTCAGAAGGTGCGGCATCACCAAGTTGTGAATAAATATCGCGAGCAGTTTCTGCTAAAGCAAGAGCTTCGTCGTATTGACCACGTGCATAAATGCGAGCGCTTAATTCGTAATAGGTGCTTGCTCGTTCTTCGCCTTCGACCTCGGGAATGCGATCCCACAACATTTCTTCGCTGATGAGTTCTTCTAAGCCGTCATCGTCGCTCATGCAGGAAACTTATACGCAGAACGTCCTAAAAACCTTTCAAATGGACAGCCATACGAGCGTGGTTTACCCTTTTACTTGCAAATCATTCGCATCTACGCCCAGGAGAACCGTGAACCAGATAGTCCAGGAGCAAGTCAAGGTCCCCTTCCGTGACCGCCTAACTCGGGATGAGTGGCGCCGTATGGCAGCCATGTTCGGATTCATCCTTTTCTTGCACGTTGCTGGCGCAAGTTTGATGTGGAAAGCAACTACTGGAAATTACGTTTTAGCAGATGGAACTTTGTTTGGTTGGGGTACTGCCGCCCTTGCCTACATTTTAGGAATGCGACATGCATTCGATGCCGATCACATCAGTGCCATTGATAACACAACAAGAAAATTAATGTCTGAAGGCCAACGTCCATTATCTGTAGGTTTCTTTTTCTCGCTTGGTCATTCATCTGTAGTTTTCATACTCACCATTTTACTTGGTTTAGGTATTAAAACTCTTGGATCACAGCTAAACGATGATAATTCTGCGCTGCAGCACTACACAGGGCTAATTGGAATTTCGGTCAGTGGCACTTTCTTGATGATAATCGGAATCTTAAATTTAATAGTCTTGGTTTCCATCGTTGGTGTCTTTATTAAGATGCGCCAAGGTGCATACAACGAAGAAGAGCTAGAGAAGCACCTTGACTCTCGTGGGTTACTAATGCGCTTCTTCGGGCCTATTGCCCGTCGAATAGATGCTTCATGGAAAATGTATCCGCTTGGAATTTTATTTGGGTTGGGCTTTGACACTGCAACTGAAGTTGGATTGCTAATTCTTGCAGGATCATCAACCATTGCAGGGTTGCCATGGTGGGCGATGATTTCCTTGCCATTTTTCTTCGCTGCTGGAATGAGTTTGCTTGACACGATAGATGGATCGTTTATGAATTTTGCGTACGGTTGGGCGTTCTCAAAACCTGTACGAAAGATTTACTACAACATTATTATCACTGGACTTTCTGTAGCCGTTGCACTTTTCGTTGGCGGGCTTCAAATTCTCCAGATATTCGCCCAACAGTTGAATCTAACTGGTGGTATTTGGGATTCTGCGCTTGCCTTTAATTTAAATAATGCTGGGTACTTCATTGTGAGCTCTTTTGTAGTTGTATGGGCTATCGCATTATTGCTGTGGAAATATGGCAAGATTGAAGAGCGTTGGCACAATAAAGCACATGAAGCCCAACTATCTCGCGGAGAAGATTCCGATCACACCGCTGCAGGAATTGGTCTAGGTCCGATTAAAGACGGCTTTAAGATCGATTAAATAGCTTGATCCGGTTCTGACTTACTGCAGCACCTAACAGAACTATTAATCCGCCAACTGGTTCATACCATGTAACTCCTTCGCCCAAAAAGATAATTCCAACTATCACCGCAACAACTGGAGTCACATATGTAACGGTGCTTGCGATTGCACTTCCTGCGGCTTCCATAATCTTAAAGTTCCAAATGTATGCAAATCCGGAGCCAAAAATACCTAGTGCCAGCATCGCTAACACTGGAGCTAATGTGTAATTGTCTTCGGCGATTCCATCAACTAAATACATCGGAAGCAAAGTA
>WLCR01000094.1 GCA_009705235.1 Actinomycetota bacterium
GGGTGGTGACGGGCAGGCAGTTGAGGATGTGGCGCTCCCAGATACGGTCCGCCTCGCGGGGACCGATCAATCCACGCTCAATTCCTGCTGTTTCTAGGAATTTTGCGTAGGCATGAACCCGCTCAACATCTGGAAAATGCCTCGCGATGAGGGTTTCACGTGAAACCTCCACAGGATTACGCTGGGTAGATAACTACGAAACGGTGTGGATCTTCACCATCTGATTCGCTACTGAGGCCTAAATCCTGGATTGTGTCATGGATGATTTTGCGCTCAAAAGCGTTCATTGGCTTCAATTTGATTGAGTTGCCAGTTGTTTTCGCCTCTTCAGCCATCTCTTCAGCTAGCTTCTTAAGCTCTGTACGGCGGCCAGCTCGGAATCCATCAATATCAAGCATTAGTCGGCTGCGATCTCCTGTTGAGGTCTGTACCGCTAGACGTGTGAGCTCTTGGATAGCATCCAAAACCTCACCGCTTGAACCCACAAGGTGGCTTAACTTTCCGCCAACAATAGCTAGAGCTGCGCGATCATTTTCTACATCAATATCAATATCGCCATCAAGATCAGCGATATCTAGCAACGCTTCTAGGTAATCAGCGGCGATATCGCCCTCTTCTTCAAGTTTGGCCACGCCCTTAGGCGCTTTCTTTGTTTCTACCGCCTCTGTTGCTTCAACTGCTGCTTCTTCAACTTTACTCTTTGCCATGATGCCCCCTTTGTCGGGATTGTAGTAATAAGTCCGTTTTGTCTACTTCTTCTTTTTCTTCTTTTTTGGCTGTTGGCGCTGACCTTTTTCTTCGATCGTTGTGCCCTCAGAGTTCTTGGTGTTCTTGGTGTTCTCGGTTTTTTCTTCTATTACTCCGCTTTTCTTATTGCGCTTTCGTTGAAGCTCTTCATATGCAGGCGAGCCCGGTGTTGGGTTTCGCTTAATGACATAGAACTGTTGTCCCCATGTCCATAAGTTTGTTGTTGACCAATAAATTAAAACACCTACTGGAAAGTTAACACCTGTGATTGCAAAAATAAGAGGGAATGCGTACAACATAATTTTTTGCTGTTGCAGCATCATGTTGTTTGAGGAATCCATTTTTGGCATTCCTTTTGTCATTAATTGACGTTGGGTTGTAAATGTTGTTAGCGACATAAATACAATCAAAATGATTGTCACAAGTTTAACTGTGGTGATATCTGAACCTAAGAAAGTTTGCGAAATTGGAGCGCCGAAAAATTTAGCTTGCGCTGCGCTGACAACATCTTCCTGTGATAAAACACCATGTTTAACTGGAGGGTTCTTTCCAATTCCATTGAGAACAGTAAATAAAGCAAAGAAGATTGGTGCTTGAGCCAAGATTGGAAAACATGAGGCAAGTGGGTTTGTTTTGTGTTCCTTGTAAAGCTTCATCATCTCTTCTGATTGCTTCTGGCGATCATCCTTGTACTTCTTTTGGATCTCCTTCATATGTGGCTGAAGGGCGGTTAATGCACGCTGAGATTTAATCTGCTTAACAAAGAGTGGGATCAAAATAATTCGAATAATAATTACAAGGCCGATGATTGCTAATGACCATGACACACCGCTGTTTGTTCCAAAGATTGGAGTTAGCAAATCGTGAATCGTTACAATGACCCAAGAAACAGCGATATATAAGGGTTTTAGGATGCTATCCATTAAATAACTACCTTCTCTTTCGGAACTACATAATCAACACCACCGTGTGACCATGGATTACAACGCAATAATCGCCAGGCGCTCATTGCAATACCTTTGAGCCCGTATGTTTCAATTGCTGTCACGGCATATGAAGAACATGATGGGTAATACTTACAACGTGGTCCAAACATTGGAGAGATCCATTTTTGATACACCTTGATCGGTGTAGTCAACAACTGCCTCATTTTTGGTTTGCTTTCTCAGAAAGCTTTTTTACAAGTTCCCCGACAATCTTTGATACTTCTTGTGCAGCATCGGCGCTGTGTGCGTTATTGAGCGCCCTAACTACCAACAAACCACCAACAGGTAGTTGTGGGTAAATCTCTCGGAAGGTATGGCGTACTTTCCGAGCAATTCGATGACGGGTTACAGATCCGCCGACATTCTTACTAATGATCAGTCCCGCGCGAGCAGGTTGATCCACATTGGTTGGGTAGAGGTATCCGACAAAGTTTTGGGTTGAAGATCTCAATCCACTCTTTGTTGCGCGCGCGAAATCTGCGCTCTCAGTAAGACGTGCGCTTTTTGCAAGCACGGGTATCGGTTATAAACCCTTATGCAGAAAGCTTGGCGCGACCCTTGCCGCGACGAGCAGCAAGCACTGCACGGCCTGCACGTGTTGCCATACGGGCACGGAAGCCATGCTTCTTGGCACGACGACGTGTGTTTGGTTGGAAAGTGCGCTTTGTCATTGAAAACTCCTAATAATGAACTTCTACTACGGGCCAGAAATACGGGGGAAGCAAGGAGGTAACGGTAGAGGTCTGGGGATAAGCGGGTCAAACTGGCTCTTGATGGTGGGGTGCTCTGCCCAGATTGTGGATAACCAGTTGCTTTTTTTGCCAAATCGCTCTACTTTTCACTCCCCCTCCACAGGTAGATAGCTTTTGGAGGGTTATGCAGGGCTCAACCTGGGGTTTAGACCACAGGCTGTGGATAACCCTGTGGATGAGTTTTTCTAAGGAATTGAGGCCCTGGTGAGCGTTTTAGAGGTTGAGCTACCAACATTGTGGGGTCGGGTAATTGAAGAAGTTGCGATTAACGCACCTCAACATCGAGCATTTTTACAGTTAACAAAACCGTTGGGGCTTCTACACAACGATGATCAAACGACTTTATTGGTTGCAGCTCCTAATCTTTTTGCTAAAGATGTTTTAGAAAGTCGTTTGCGCACAATTGTCAGTGAAGTGTTAACCCGTGAACTTGGCTCAACAACAAATATCGCAGTAACTGTTGATGAATCATTGGAAGTTGTGTCTACCCCGACTCAGGATGTTGAAGTTGAATTTGTTGCTCCGAAAACCGGTACAGGTAGAGATGATGCACCAGTTTCTAAATCAGTAGATACGTCAACTTTGAACCCTCGCTATATTTTTGAAACTTTTGTTATTGGTGCGTCAAATCGTTTTGCGCACGCAGCTGCTGTTGCTGTTGCTGAAGCTCCTGCAAAGGCTTACAACCCGTTATTTATTTATGGTGAATCTGGTTTAGGTAAGACTCACTTACTACATGCGATTGGTGCGTACGCGCAAGAGTTGTATGGAAATGTCCGTGTTAAGTATGTTTCATCAGAAGAGTTCACAAATGATTTTATTAACTCGATTCGTGACGATAAAGCATCTGCGTTCCAACGCCGCTATCGCGATTTAGATATTTTGTTAGTTGATGATATTCAGTTCTTAGAAAATAAAGAGCGCACACAGGAAGAGTTCTTCCATACTTTTAATACTTTGTATAACGCTAACAAACAGATTGTTATCTCAAGTGACCGACCACCAAAGCAGTTAACAACCCTTGAAGATCGTCTACGTTCACGTTTTGAGTGGGGTTTAATTACAGATATTCAACCCCCTGAATTAGAAACACGTATTGCAATTCTTCGTAAAAAAGCGGCTCAGGATAAATTAAACGCACCTGATGATGTTCTTGAATATATTGCAAGTAAGATTTCGACAAATATCCGCGAACTTGAGGGTGCTTTAATCCGTGTTACTGCTTTTGCATCGTTAAATCGCCAAAGTGTTGATCTTTCATTAGCTGAAATTGTTTTAAAGGATTTAATTCCTAATGAAACTAATCCAGAAATTACTGGCGCAACCATCATGGCTCAGACCGCGGCTTACTTCAGTCTGACAATTGATGATTTGTGTGGAACATCCCGCTCGCGAGTTTTAGTAAATGCGCGCCAGATCGCGATGTATCTATGCCGAGAGCTCACAGAGCTCTCTTTGCCGAAGATCGGCCAAACATTTGGTGGACGTGACCACACAACGGTTATGCACGCCGATAGAAAGATCCGTCAACTGATGGCTGAGCGCCGTTCGATCTATAACCAGGTCAATGAGCTCACCACCAGAATTAAGCAGCAAGCTAGATAGTCCGCGGTCGATTTGGGCTATATGTCTGAATTGCCACTCTTTACCCCCAGTTGGGGACAAGGTGTGGATAACTGTGGAGAATTAGGGCAATACCGTGGATAACCCCGGTGAGTTAATTGGAAGGGAGGATGTGGTTGATATGAAGCAGAGTTATACCCACATCTTTCCACCAGTTATTAACAACTTATACAAAACCAATCCCCGCACCGAACAGGGCTTTTGTAACTTACCCACAGGAAATCACTCTAGTTACTACGACTACCTTTATATACATACATCCAGTTACGCGAATAACCTTTCCACACATACTTATGTGAACTACAAGAGTCGAGGATAGATATGAAATTTACAGTCGAGCAGTCAGCGTTAACCGACGGGGTTAACTGGGTTTCACGCTCTCTATCAACTCGCCCAATTAAAACCGAACTACTTGGAATAGTTATTGATGCAACCGGCAATGAAGTGTTTTTGTCTGCTTCTGATTTAGAAACAGCAAGTAAGGCACATTTTCAAGCAGAGGTGAAAGAACCAGGCAAAGTTTTAGTTCCTGGAAAACTCTTGGCTGAAATTTCACGTTCTTTACCTAATAAACCAATTACTTTTGTTTTAGATGGCACACGCGTTTCTGTTACAAGCGGCAGCGCAAAATTCACATTACCAACATTGTCTGTTGATGAGTACCCAAACCTTCCAGAACTACCAGATTCAACAGGAACTGTTTCTAGTGACACATTTGCAACAGCTGTTGCGCAAGTAGCAATTGCCGCAGGTCGCGATGATTCAC
>WLCR01000095.1 GCA_009705235.1 Actinomycetota bacterium
ACAAGTTCGTTCACGTGCATTAAAGGCATTGGCAGAAGAAGCCCGCGCGATGCTTGATGAAGGCGTCGTTTCAACACCGGCTGAAATTGATCTGTGCATGTTGATGGGTGCTGGCTGGCCGATGCATCTTGGCGGAATCCTGCCGTACCTAGATCGTGAAGGAATTAGCGAAGCTGTTACAGGTAAGCGTTTTCATGAAAAGGGCGTTGCATCCCTTCCATAAATCTAGGAAATCCATCCTGATATCTGCTGCACAATTGCAGCTGGTGTTATTTCTAGGTCATCAAGGATTTCAGCACGCTTTGAGTGTTCGATAAATTCAAGTGGAACACCTATCGAATGCAGTGAGCAATTGTTGTCCGATTCACGCACGGCTTCGGAGATCGTGCTAGCTATACCTGCGTGCTTTATTCCATCCTCCATCACGACAACTGTTGAGTAATGGGCGCACATTTCAATTAATGATTGTGGAATTGGCTTAACCCACAACGGATCAACAACCGTAATTTCAATTGATTGTGCCTTTGCTAGCTGGGCAACTTCAATTGCCATCCCGGCCATAGACCCTATGCTGATAATGAGTACTTGTTGTGTTGCGCCTTTGTGTAGAACATCTATGCCATCTATTCGTTCAAGAGCTGAAATGTCAGCTGGGACCGCGCCCTTTGGAAACCTGACCATTGATGGTGCATCTGAAATCCCAATACATGCTCGCAAAATTTCCTTTAGTCGTGCGCCGTCGCGTGGGGCACCAACATGCATATTCGGAACGATCCCAGTTAGTGCTAAATCCCAAATGCCATGGTGTGAAGGACCATCATCTCCGGTGATGCCTGCACGGTCTAAAACAAATGTAACCCCAGCTTTGTGAAGAGCAACATCCAAGAGCAACTGATCAAAAGCTCGATTTAAAAATGTCGAATAAATTGCAATGACCGGATGCATTCCGGCATACGCTAAACCAGCAGCGCTTGTGACTGCATGTTGTTCTGCGATGCCCACATCAATAGTTCGCTCTGGAAATTGCTGAGCAAACTTGTCTAACCCTGTTGGGCCAAGCATTGCTGCTGTAATTGCGACAATTGTCGAATTCTCTCGACCGATCGCAGTAATTTCCTCAGAGAAAACATTTGTCCAAGAAGGCGCAGATGCTTTTAGAGGTTTTCCAGTTACAGGATCAACAATTCCCACTGCGTGGAACTTTTCAGCTATGTCCTCAATAGCTGGCGTATAGCCCCGACCTTTTTCCGTAATCGCGTGAACAATTACAGGCGCACCAAACTCCTTGGCCATCTGTAATGTTTTTTCCATAGCTGCAATATCGTGACCATCAATTGGGCCAAGGTATTTAAAACCTAAATCCTCAAACATGCCTTGAGGGGCAACCATGTCCTTGATCCCTTTTTTCAATCCATGCAAAGTTCCGTAAATATACTTACCGACCACCGGGGTATTGTGAAGCATTCTCTTGCCCCGACCTAAGATGCGTTCGTATTCTCTACTTGCGCGCAACGTTGTTAAATAGGTCGCTAACCCACCAATTGTTGGTGAGTAAGAACGCTCATTGTCATTAACAACAATGACTAAATTTCGTTCTGACTCAGGTGATAAATTGTTAAGCGCCTCCCAGGACATTCCGCCAGTCAATGCGCCATCGCCAACAACCGCGACTACATGACGATCTAATTGCCCAGACAAAGAAAAGCCTCTCGAAATACCATCTGCCCACGAAAGTGCCGTTGATGCATGTGAATTCTCTATTACATCGTGTTCGCTTTCGCGACGATTGGGATATCCAGAAATTCCATTACGTTGCCTCAAAAGATCAAATTGATCTGCACGACCAGTAAGAATTTTGTGAACGTATGACTGGTGACCAGTGTCGAAAAGAACTATGTCCTTGGGCGAATCAAAAACTCTGTGAACTGCAATGCTAAGTTCAACAACCCCAAGATTAGGGCCAAGATGGCCACCAGTTTTTGAAACTTTGTCGATTAAAAATACCCGAATATCAGCGGCGAGATCCTTTAACTGGGCAGGGCTCATTTCCTGAAGCTTGCCCAGAGTAAAAGTATTCAGCTCCATTATGTTTAGGTGTGAATTTACTCAGCCAACAAAGAACGCAATACGTACTGCATGATTCCACCGTGGCGATAATAATCAGCCTCACCAGGTGTATCGATACGAACCTTTGCCGTAAATGTAACTGACCCTGCGTTAACCGTTAGCTCCTTTGGAACTCCACCACTGTTAAGTGCTGTGATTCCAGTAATCGCAAATGTCTCTGTTCCGTTCAGGCCAAGTGATGCGGCGGTTTCGCCTTCCTTAAATTGCAAAGGCAATACACCCATACCAATCAAGTTTGAACGGTGAATACGTTCAAAACTTTCAGCTATTACGGCGCGAACTCCCAATAGCGCTGTGCCCTTTGCGGCCCAGTCACGTGAAGATCCTGATCCATATTCTTTTCCAGCAAGGATTACTAATGGCGTCCCTGCAGCTTGGTATGCAACAGATGCATCATAAATAGTTGTTTGTTCTCCACCAGCTAGGAAGTTACGAGTAAACCCGCCCTCAACACCATCTAGAAGTAAGTTTTTTAGACGAATATTTGCAAATGTTCCACGAATCATAATTTCATGATTACCGCGACGGGATCCGTATGAATTGAAATCTGCACGATCAATCCCATGCTCTGCAAGGTACTTGCCTGCAGGTGAATCAGCCTTGATATTTCCAGCTGGAGAAATGTGATCTGTTGTAACGGAGTCACCAAGAACAGCCAAAACGCGTGCACCAGAGATATCTGTTACAGGTGTTGGTATTTTTGGCATACCTTCAAAATAAGGGGGTTTGCGAACATATGTTGACTTGGGATCCCATTCGAAAACTTTACCTGTTGGCGTTGCAAGAGACTTCCAGCGATGATCGCCTTCGAAGACAGTTGCATAATCTTTAGTGAACATTTCTGAAGAAATTGAAGAGTCAATTACGCTCTGGATCTCTTGGGGCGACGGCCAAATATCCCTCAGGAAAACATCATTTCCTGCTGTGTCCTTGCCCAGGGCGTCTGTTTCAAAATCATGGTCCATGGTGCCAGCTATTGCGTAGGCAACAACAAGTGGGGGCGATGCAAGATAGTTCATCTTTACATCAGGACTAATTCTTCCCTCAAAGTTTCGGTTACCGGAAAGAACTGCTGTAACTGCCAAATCAGAATCATTAATAGCCTTGCTAATATCAATTGGAAGCGGGCCAGAATTTCCAATGCAGGTAACGCACCCATAACCAACCAAGTTGAAACCCAGTGCTTCCATATAACGAGTTAAATCGGCGCGATCGTAATAATCAGTTACCACCTTGGATCCTGGGGCAAGTGTTGTCTTAACCCATGGCTTTGATTTCAAACCTTTTTCTACAGCTTTCTTCGCAAGCAGCGCAGCACCGATCATCACAGAAGGATTAGAGGTATTTGTACATGAAGTAATTGATGCAATTACTACATCACCATTCTTAACGCGAGTTGAGCCGGCAGGAACTTCGCCCTGTGCGGTTTTGTCAGTCAAATATGTAGGAATAATCTTTTCAAATGCATTCTTTGAATCACTCAGAGAAATGCGGTCCTGTGGGCGTTTTGGACCTGAGATGGATGGAACAACGGTTGAAAGATCTAGCTCTACGACCTGTGAAAAACGTGGCTCAACAGATGGGTCATGCCACATTCCCTGCTTATTTGCATAGTGTTCGACTAAAGCGACCTGGTCATCATTGCGACCTGTCAGACGAAGGTAGCGAAGGGTTTCTTCGTCGATTGGGAAAATTGCACATGTTGATCCGTATTCGGGACTCATGTTTCCAATTGTTGTTCGGTTAGCCATTGGGACTGTTGTTACTCCTGGACCAAAGAACTCTACAAACTTTCCGACAACGCCTACCTTGCGCAAGATTTCGGTAATGGTCAACGCCATGTCAGTCGCAGTTGTTCCTAGTGGCAAGGCGCCCGTTAACTTGAAGCCCACTACGCGAGGAATCAACATCGAAACAGGCTGACCTAACAAAGCTGCTTCTGCTTCAATTCCACCAACACCCCAGCCAAGGACTCCAAGTCCATTAACCATTGTTGTGTGGGAATCAGTGCCCACAACGGTGTCAGGGTATGCGCGAAGAGTTCCTTCAACGGTACGAGTCATAACAACGCGAGCCAGGTATTCAATATTAACCTGGTGAACGATTCCTGTTCCAGGTGGAACTACCTTGAATTCATCAAAGGCGGTCTGGCCCCAACGCAAGAAACGGTAACGTTCTTGGTTTCGCTCATATTCAATGTCTGTGTTTTGTTCAAACGAGTCCTTAGTTCCGAATTTATCGGCAATAACAGAGTGGTCGATTACGAGCTCGGCTGGTGCAAGTGGGTTTACCTTTGAGGCATCTCCCCCAAGTTCAACGATTGCTTCACGCATCGTTGCCAGATCTACAACACACGGTACGCCGGTGAAGTCCTGCATAACTACACGAGCAGGCGTGAACTGAATTTCTGTATCTGGTTCTACGGATGGATCCCAAGTGGCAAGTGCCTTGATGTGATCAGCGGTGATGTTCGCTCCATCTTCGGTGCGAAGCAAGTTTTCTAGAAGGACCTTAAGACTGAAGGGAAGGTTTGCAGCGCCTTCAATTGAGGAGATGTCAAAAATCTCAAAACTCTTGCCCGCAACTTCCAAATTCTTTTTTGCGTTGAAAGAGTTTTTACTCATTATCTGCCTTTCGTAGAAGCTTTCAGAGTGCTGAAGATACCTCAGCACGCTCATACAGGGC
>WLCR01000096.1 GCA_009705235.1 Actinomycetota bacterium
ATTTCGCGCATCACTAGATGCCACATCAGGTTCGGTCATTGCAAAAGCAGATCGAATCCGTCCTTCTAGCAAAGGCTCCAGCCACATTTTCTTTTGCTCATCCGTTGCAAACATATCCAGTAATTCCATATTGCCGGTATCTGGTGCAGCGCAATTGATTGCCTCCGGTGCGATTTCGGGGGACCACCCAGTGATCTCGGCCAACGTTGCATATTCGGTAACAGTTAATCCATGATGCGGATCTTTACTGTGTGGCAAGAACAGATTCCACAATCCTTGCGCACGTGCCTTTACCTTTAACTCTTCAACTACAGCGGGTAATCCATGCGGTTTTCCCGCGGCTTTCAACTGTGCGCGCTGATGTTCATAGATAGCCTCTGCCGGAAACACTTCGGTGTCCATAAAGGCTTGCAGTTTGGCGGCATATTCGCTTGTCTTAGCGCTCAAGGTGAAGTCCATGCCATAACCTTACGCACAGTTGCCCAATTTGAGGAGAGAAAAAATGAGTGTTCTTGACCGCTTTCGTTTAGATGGAAAGGTCGCAGTGGTCACTGGGGCATCTTCTGGTCTTGGGGTTGCATTTGCTAAAGCCTTGGCCGAAGCCGGCGCTGATGTTGTCTTAGGAGCACGCCGCGTTGAACGCCTTGCAGATACCGGAGCACTTGTAACAGCAGCTGGTCGAAAGTTTGCATCACTTCAAACTGATGTCACACAACCAGAACAGTGCGATGCGCTAATTGCACACGCCATCAAAGAGTTTGGCCGCGTAGACATTCTTGTTAACAACGCAGGCGTAGGAACCGCAGTACCTGCAACACATGAAACTCCAGAACAATTTAGATCAGTATTAGATGTAAACCTTTTTGGCGCATATTGGATGTCACAAGCATTTGCAAAGGCCAACAAAAATGGTGGCGCCATTGCCAACATTTCAAGCATCCTTGGCATTAAGCCACAGGGATTGCCACAAGCAGCTTATGCATCAAGTAAAGCTGGATTGATTGGATTAACTCGCGACCTTGCTGCACAGTGGACTGGACGCAAAAACATTCGCGTTAACGCATTAGCCCCAGGATTTTTTCCATCTGAAATGAGCGATGAACTGCCTGCCGACATGGTCAACATGATCAAGATGTTTGCACCAGCTGGACGACTTGGGGATCCAGAAGAGTTAGCAGCAACGCTAATTTGGTTAGTCAGCGATGCTTCTAGTTATGTAACAGGAATTACCGTGCCAGTTGATGGCGGATTGGTTATGCCGTAAGTTTTTCTGATGTCAGAGATCATTGTTTTAACCGATGGCGAATGCCACTTTTGTGAAGCAACCATGTCCTGGGCCGCTTTGGTGACTAGTGGGTTGCTGGCCATCGAAACTCTTGGTTGATTCGTACCGCAATAAAACTGATCGAGCGATCGCTGTAAACAACTGCACGTGTAGTAAATCTTTGGAGATAGCAAAAGCCCCGCAGAAATTAATCTACGGGGCTTTTGGTTAATCGCAGTTATGACGAATTTCACTCTTTTGACTAAGGTAAAAAGAGTTTAGCATCTTTCATCTATCCACAGTTTAAGTACGCAACAACTTGGAAGAGTTGTTCTGGCCTTACCTTCCGTTCGCGTACTGCTGTAGCTCAACGGATAGAGCACTCTTTTGACTAAGGAACGGTTGCGGGTTCGAATCCCGCCAGTAGTACGCACACCAAGTGGCCCCGCAGTTCGTCGCGCGGGGCTACTTTTTTGACCAATTAGTCATGGTTATTTCTTTCACGCACCACCATAATTAGAATATGCGCAAGAAACTGCTGATGTTACTGACAGTAACTCTTGTCCTGGTTTCGTTTGAACCCATTGCGATAGCTGCAGTAAAGCCAGGCACGACCTGTAAGAAGGCTGGTCAAGTAAGTACTTTAGGGGGAATCAAATACACCTGTATTAAATCTGGCAAGAAGTTGATTTGGAACAAAGGTGTTGCGATTAAGAAGCCAACGCCAACACCGACAGCAATTGGCGATCCAATCGGTGCGATTGGTGGCACACCATCACCAACTCCAACGCCAACTCCAACTCCAACTCCAACGCCAACTCCAACGCCAACTCCAACGCCAACTCCAACGCCAACTCCAACGCCCGAGAATCCTCTGCCCAAGGATGGAAGCTTGTGCACAAAAATTGGAGAAAAAGTCATAAATAGCACTGGCGCTATGCGTTGCTCATGGGCAGGACATGCCATCACGTTAGAAGAAGCCAAGCAGAAATTAATTTGGCGCTCATTTTCAAAAGTTAACCTTTCTAATTCAAAATCAAACAACTATCCAGTTACTCCAGTTGATAAGTCCACGTGTTCTAACTCAGGCGATACTTTCGATATCACTGGAGGAATACTTGAGTGTCGCTGGACTTCTGGAAAGAAACTTCAGTGGAACAAGATCAATACTGTGAAGAGCGCATTCACAAATGCCAAGAGCCCAATTTCTATTGAAACGTGCAAACTTCAGCTCAGTGATTCAAATGCCGACAGAACTGGCGGAAATGCTGGTGCTGGCATAGTTGGTTTCCCATTTGATGTTAATAAGAATCGTAAGCCGGAAATGTATGTCAAAGGAACAAATGAAGTCTTAATCATTCCTGTCGATTTTCCAGATTTTCCAGGTGGCCCTGGGGTTCTTGAGCAGTTGGAATATGACAAGAAGTGGCTTAATAATTGGTATGACTATTTCAGTAATGGACAATCAAAATTTAATGTAACTACCATTAATCGCTGGTTTCGAATGCCCCAGGACAGATCAGGTTATCCAACAAATGCTAAATCCATCGATGCCTATGCCGCGGATGCTAATAGTAGACAGGGCAAACAAGCACAGGCTTTTATCGATGAGATTACAAAAGAAATCGATTTACGTAAGTTTTCCACGGTCTATTTGTTCTATCCAGATGGTGAATATGCTTTAGGAGACTTGATTGTTCGAAGTCATTTGTTCAAAATTAAGGAAGGCGAAAAACACCTTAATTTCTTCAGCTGGGGACGTAATTTGGAAGGTATGGAGACTCTTAAGTGGTCTTACTACATTCATGAGACCCTTCACGATTTCAACATTATTGGTCATGCCCCTGGTAATGGTTGGCCTTTAGGCATGATGACTAATCAGTCTGGAATCAGTTATGCAATGAATCCATGGGAGCAATTTGTATTGGATTGGCTGCCTGCTGAGCAGATCTATTGTGACGAAGCTAGTAATTTAAGACCTGTCACACTTTCCTTATCTCCTCTTGAGCGGGAAGATAAACAGACCAAGATGGCTGTAATAAAACTTTCTCCAACAAAGGCCATAGTCGTTGAGTCTCATGGAATTGATAAGTGGAGTAATTTCAAATTTGGTGATCGCGAATTTCCCCCTGGCTTCTACTCTGTGATGGCATATGTTGTTGATCTTGATAAGGCCTCCAGGCCACCAGGAAGCTCTGACGGTAGCTCATCATGGAATGATGACTGGGCTTGGGCGGTTTGGCAAAAAGTAAACGGTGGATCTTCAAACGGCTTTGACATATCAATTGGGGATGGCAAGAACTTAGCTGATTACGTAGCAGTTCTCGGCGATTCCTTCATCATTGAAGGCATCAAGATCAAAGTTGTCGGCACGGGTGATTACGAAACAATCGAGATTTCAAAGGACTAATGTTGAAGAGAATTCTCTTTTTGCTGAACGTATATGCTTTTGGATTCAAGCCGATCACCATCTGGGCAATGGAAGCAGAGTTGAGTAAGGTGAAGCTATGAAGAAACTTCTGATTCCGGCTATCTCTCTATTTTTATCCTTTGTTTTAATGTCTAATTCGTACGCGGCAGCAAAAGTCTTCAAAAACTGTACTGAACTCAACAAAGTTTATCCAGGTGGAGTAGCGCTACCCGGAGCCATTAATTCTGGTGGGCAGACAAAGAAATCTCCGAAATATAATAAAGCACTTTATTTATCCAACCAAAAGTCAGACCGTGATAAAGATGGGATAGCTTGCGAAAAATGAAAAGAATTTGGGATGAGACTTTAACCTTTCTTGCGCTATGTTTCCTGGTCGCGTATTCCTATCCTGCGTTCAATCAAACTATTTCAGACTCGACTAACCATTACTTGGGTTTGGTGCAATGGGTTTGTTGGTTTGCATTTGCCGTAGATCTAATTTATGGAATCTGGAAAGCAGACAATAGAAAAGAATATTTAAAGAGACATCCTTTGGAAATTGCTTCAGTGTTACTTCCATTTCTAAGGCCACTTCGTTTAATGCGTGTAATCTCATTTGGTAGTCTCGCGCTTCAAAAAGTAGCAATTGGAAGGCAATTTGCTATTACAGTCAAGGTAGCAATAAGTGCCTTATTTATTTCCTATGTTGCTGCTATTCAAATAACTATTAGCGAAAGATCTATTGAAGGTTCAAACATCAAGACGTTTAGTGATGGACTTTGGTGGGCAGTAACGACAGTCACCACAGTTGGTTATGGAGATAGATACCCAACAACTACCGAGGGAAAGTTGCTCGCAGTACTCTTAATGATTACGGGGATTTCTCTCGTCGGAGTCATTACGGCCTCAGTGGCAGCTTGGTTTGTTAAAATGTCACAGGAAGATTCGAAAAAGTAAGTTTATTTAAGCAATGAGTTATCTTAAATAACCCAATAAATACTCTCCCCATCCCTCTCCAAGATCCCATACTCGATCATGTGACGCCTGATAGCTGCGGTGTCACCGTGGTACTTGGCAATGATGAGGTTGAGTTCCTTC
>WLCR01000097.1 GCA_009705235.1 Actinomycetota bacterium
AAGCGACCCAATAACAAGCGAGAGCGATCCGCCTGATGCAGCATGACTTTGAAAGACCGCTGCAATGATTCCAACGATTGAAACAAATAATAAGACAATGAGGTTCACAATTTTCTTTGCTTTGAAGCAGCAAATCAAGACTAAGAGGGCCATAACCGCTTCAAAAGCCAAATACTGACCCAAAGTAATTTGAGTAATAAATGATCGAATAACAGTTGGATCTAGCGCAACCGACAGAGCTGAATCCAGGATTTGAGCAAGAGTGAAAAGAATGGAACCGATAACGCCGATAAACCAAGTCGCTGCAGATGCTTTCAGAAAATTACGGAGCTTTTCACCAGATGTTGAAATTTTGCCCTCATTATCAAGGAGAAAAAATGCCATGGCCAAGAGAGCACCTATGGTTGCAAATCCACCAACCAGATTTAAATATTTAAATGCGGTACTTAAAAAATTCATCGATTAGTAAATAATTTACGTGCGTAAAGTGAAAGGCCTACAGTTACCAGAAAGGCGATGACAAGCAAAATAATCACAAAGATATTCGTTCCCCAACTGCTGCTTGCAGGAGTTTGAGATTGTGTTGGCTCGGGGCTTGGGTCAGCTGTTGAAATTACACTGGGTGCTTGATACTTAAATGTAAAACTTCCTTCGAGTGGAGCATCGCCTTCGGCAGCAAGGGAATAAGTAACTGTGTAAAATCCTGATTCGACTAAGGGTTTAACACCAACAGTTGCACTCATGTCGCTGATATAGATAGTGCCATCATCAACTCGGACACCATTGGGATCTGTCACTGTTATTGAACTTGCATCAGGTGCATCGGCTAGCAAAGTAACTTGACCAGTGACTGTCACATTTGAAGGGGAAACTGAGAGAGTTGAGCCACTAATTGGATTAGTGCTTACTAATGTATTTGCAGAGGCGCTAGTCACCCCAAAAAATACAAGAAGCAGAATTGCTGCAATCCGCGTGCGGCTCACTTTTTCCTTCCATAAGGGCTTGGGAAGCTCCTCAATTCGCGCCTATCGTCTCACTTCTTTACACTTACTGCCTAGCCTTATTTCGGATTGGAGACTGTGATGCCTACATATCAATATGCATGCACCGCATGTGACCATGAATTTGAGGCTATTCAATCCTTCTCAGATGACTCTCTGACCCAATGCCCGTTATGTAAGGGTGAGATCCGCAAGGTCTACACCGCGGTCGGAGTTGTGTTTAAAGGTTCGGGTTTCTATAAAACTGATTCAGTTAAAAAGACGACCGTTGCTGAAGCGCCAAAGGCGACGCCAGCTCCCAATGTTGATTAATCCTCGTGATGCGGCGGTTTGTCTGACTTAATTTCTGCTTCGCGTCGAGCTTGTTCGGCGGCAGCTTCAGGATCGATCTCATCTGAAGTTACGTTTGGAAAGAGATCACTCATGGGATTAATTCTACAACGATAAAGGAATGAGAAAAACATGTTTGAGAAACTGGGTCACTACTTAGTTAAGCACCGTAAAGGCGCAGTTGTGCTTTTTGTGGTGGGAATTCTCGTGGCTGGCGGATTCGGTTCGCTGGCATTTAGTCGTCTTGATTCAGCTGGATACTCAGATCCCAATAGTGATTCTTACAAGGTCTATGAATACCTGAATGATGAATTGAAGTTGTCTGATCCTGCAATTGTCGTTGTCGTTGATTCAGGATCAATTGATGTAACTGATCCCAGTATTGTTCAAAAAGGTTTAGCACTAGAAAAGAAAATTGGCCAAGAAGCTGGGGTGTCAAAAACACTTTCTTATTGGACAAGTGGCGGCGAACCAACTTTGAAATCAAGTGATTCAAGAGCGGCTTACATACTTGTTTATGGTGACAGTGATCCGTTCTCGGCGCAGGGGCAAAAACTTGGAGAACTATTCCAGAAAAATTATGACGGAGCTTATGATGGACTGACTTTGTATGCCGGTGGTGCTTCAGTTGTCGGGCATGCAATAACAGAGAAAATTTCGGAAGATCTGAAGATTGCAGAGCTGATCTCGATTCCGCTTACATTCATTTTATTAACAGTTGTTTTTGGTGCCCTAGCTGCATCAGCAATGCCACTTATCGTTGGCGTGGCAGCAATCTTGGGTGCATTCTTTATTCTTTATTTGTTTACACTCTTTACAAGTGTAAGTATCTACGCGCTCAACTTAACGACAGGTATGGGTCTTGGGCTAGGCATTGATTATGCACTCTTGATGGTGAATAGATTCCGCGAGGAGCTTCACCGCGGAAAGAGTGTGGAAGATTCAATCGTTGCAACAATGGGAAGTGCCGGAAAGACAGTCTTTTACTCTGGCATGACTGTGCTGGTGACTTTGATGTCACTCACTTTCTTCCCATTGCCATTCTTGAAGTCATTTGGGTATGCAGGTGTATCAGTTGTTGCAATCGCTGTAGTCGGTGCAATTATTGGATTACCACCAATTCTTGCTCTGATGGGATCGAAAATTGATAAGGGCGTGATTCGCCGTTCTGCGATTACACCAAAGGAAGATGGTCGCTGGGCGCAAACAGCTCGCCTAGTGATGAAGCGTCCGGTAGCTGCAGTGGTTCTTTCACTAGTAATTCTCGGAATCATGGCTGCGCCAATTACAAACATTAAATTTTCTCAGGGCGATTCTCGAATGCTGCCCGCAAATAACAAAGCAGCTATCGCAACCGCCCTTCAGGCAGAACGCTTCCCTGGTCAAACTGGAAATCCAATTGAGATCATCATCAGAAATGGTTCAAATAAGATAGATGAAATTAATGCATATGCAGCCAAGGTAGCCAAGGTTTCAGGAATTGTGGCTGTATTACCGCCGGCAATAATTGGCGAAGATGTACGAGTGGTTGCCTATCAAGAAATGCTGCCTCGGACACCAGAAGCCCAAGCGCTTATTCACAATGTTCGAAATGTTGAGGCACCTGCTGGCACTTTGGTTGGTGGTGTTGCCGCTGATTACACAGATTCACAAGATGGAATTTCGCGCACCTTGCCATGGGCGTTGGGTTGGATCATTCTTTCCGTTCTTGTGTTGATTTTTATTTTTACTGGATCAATTATTTTGCCTATCAAGGCTGTGCTCCTGAACTTTCTTTCCCTTGGTGCAACCTTGGGGGCGCTAACCTGGGTCTTTATCGATGGTCACATGCAATGGCTCATTGGTTCATTCACTTTGACAGGAACTGTTGATACATCCATCGTAATCTTGATCGCAGTTGTGGTTTTTGGATTATCGATGGACTACGAACTGTTTTTGCTTTCTCGAATCCGCGAAGAACACTTAGCTGGAAAAACTAATATTGAATCTGTAGCAGTTGGTCTACAAAGATCCGCACGTATCATCACAGCTGCTGCACTATTGCTTGCTGTTGTTTTCGCATCATTTGTCACTAGCGGAGTTACATCGATTAAATCCATGGGGTTCGGTGTTGCGCTTGCAGTGATCTTGGATGCAACGATTGTTCGCGGTCTATTAGTGCCTGCACTTATGCGCTTATTTGGTGAGCGCAACTGGTGGGCACCTAAATGGATGCAGCGATTTACGCTTCATCACTAAGGTCGCGTACCCTACGGACATGGACCTAATCGCTTCTCTGCAATGTGAAGATCAGCCCGGCATTGTTCATGCGATGACATCGGCTGTGCTTGCCTGTGGTGGAAACATTATTGAAAACCAACAGTTCACAGATCCGACAACAAATACCTTTGTCATGCGAACTCGTTTTGAAACTTCACAAGGGCTAGAAGGTGCAGAGAAAAGTTTGAATGATGGCTTGTCTAGATTTAATCCTTCCTTACACATTCGGCCAACTTCTCAAAAGCCGCGCGCACTTGTCATGGTTACTAAAGAGAGCCATTGCTTGCGCGATCTCTTGTATTTAGAAGATTTGGGTGAACTCAATATAGAAATTCCACTTGTAATTTCCAACCAAGAAGATCTGCGCACATTAGTTGAATCCCACGGGATAAAGTTTTTGTATCTACCCATCACCACCGAGACTAAAGAGTCTCAAGAAGCTGAGATTCTGAAACAGATTGACACACTAAAGATTGATTTTGTAGTTCTTGCTCGATACATGCAAATATTGACTAAGAATTTCTGCGACACACTGCCTGGAAAAATAATTAATATTCACCATTCATTCTTACCGGGATTTAAAGGTGCAAAGCCTTATCACCAGGCTCATGAACGTGGCGTAAAGATTATTGGCGCATCTGCTCACTTCGTTACTAGTGATTTAGATGAAGGTCCAATCATCGAACAAGATGTTGCTCATGTGACTCACGTGGCTTCACCTGAAGAGTTAATTGCAATTGGTCGTGATATCGAGCGAAGAGTGTTAGCAAAAGCTGTAAAGTTTTATGCAGAGGACAAAGTCTTTATTGTTGGAAAGCGAACAGTAGTTTTCTCATAACTCTGTTTATTGTTTTATTTCAAAGTATTGAGTGTCCCCGGCGGGAGTTGAACCTGCGACCTACCGCTTAGGAGGCGGTTGCTCTATCCACTGAGCTACGGGGACTAAAACACGCAAGGGCCTAGACAAGGGTTAGCGTGCTTGGCAAAGGTTATCGGTACGGATAGCCTTCCCCTGAATCCACAATGGGTTCGAAAATTACCCGAAAGGCCAACCATGAGAGCGCTCGTTATCGGCGCAGGCGGAGTTGGCAGTGCAATCGCAAATATCGCATCCCGTAAGTCATTTATCACTGAGTTAGTTATCGCTGATTACGATGCTTCAAAA
>WLCR01000098.1 GCA_009705235.1 Actinomycetota bacterium
AGCCCTGATCATTGACCAACGTGTTGCACCAAGAGCATAAGCAGCCTGCACACGATCAAGTGGAGTTTGTCCAAAGATTTCACGTGAGATTGATGTAACGATTGGAATAATCATGATTGCAAGAACTACGCCTGCAACAAATGGTGATCGGGTGTAAACCGGAACCTGCATATCAAAAAATGGTAAGAACCCTAAATACTTATTAAGCAACTTTGCCCAGTATTCAGCACTTGGCATTAATACTAAGAAGCCCCAGATGCCAAAGAGAACTGAAGGAAAAGCGGCCATTAGATCGATAATTGCGACCATAAATTTCTTAACAGATGCTGGTGCATAAAAGGATAGGTACAAGGCAGTCAGCACAGAAATAGGAACTGCTATTACAACAGCAATTGTTGCGCACAAAATTGTTCCGACAAGCATCGCAGCAATACCAAATTTAGTCTGTGCTTGATCAATATTGCCTGACTCGTCTGTGACAATATTCCAAGCGCTGCCAGTGATAAATCCAAATCCTTGTGTTTTTAAAACGTCGAACCCCTGGTAGGCAAGAAAAATTAGAATGAATCCTAGAATTACGAGTGAAGACATTCCGCCAGCTGTTACAACTCCACGGAAGATCTTGTCCGAAAGGCGTGGCTTTGTCGTAATCTCACGTGGAGCAGGGATGCCCGCCGACTTGTTTTCAAGCAATGTCATGTGCTGAATCTTGTACATACACGGGATTTTTTACATAGACCGAAGGTGTCTAGAAGGTTAACAAAAGGTGAAATCACCCCTTTCCCCCTAAGGTTGCCCCTATGGCCAATGAACAACCGAATCTGATCTGGATCGACTGCGAAATGACCGGACTGTCTCTGGAAAAGGATGTCCTGGTCGAAATCGCCGTGCTTGTGACCGACTCTGATTTGAATGTAATCGGCGAAGGTGTCGATGTTGTCATCAAGGCGAGCGCCGAACAGTTGGCAGGAATGAATGAGTTCGTCACCCAGATGCACACGACTTCTGGATTGATCACTGAAATCCCCAATGGCATCTCTGTTGCCGAGGCTGAAGCCAAGGTCATCGCCTACCTTGAAAGCGCGTCAACACAGCCCGGCAAATCACCGTTAGCCGGAAACTCTGTCAGCGTTGATCGCTCATTCATCGCACGGGATATGCCGCTGCTTAATGAGTACCTGCATTACCGAACCGTTGATGTTTCATCGATAAAAGAATTAACCCGACGCTGGTTTCCAAAGGCCTACTTTGCAGCACCTGCAAAGACCGGCAACCACCGTGCCCTTGGTGACATTCAAGATTCAATCGCAGAGCTGGCGTATTACCGCCAAGCAGTCTTTATCTCCGCGCAAACAGAGGCCCCAACCACCACATAACAACAGGTAGACTTGGCAACTCATGGTGGACGTAGCTCAGCTGGTAGAGCACCCGGTTGTGGTCCGGGATGTCGCGGGTTCGAGCCCCGTCGTTCACCCCAAGTTTTATTTCGTGAATAGCCCTTGCACCAATAAGTAGAGAGCCGGACTGAAATGATTTTCGACGTCGTTGTTGAAATCCCAGCGGGATCACGTAACAAGTACGAGATCGACCACACAACCGGTGAAGTGCGCCTAGATCGCATGCTTTTCACATCAACGCGTTATCCCTATGACTATGGCTTCGTTAAAAACACACTCTCATTAGATGGGGATCCACTAGATGCCCTGATCATGCTTGATGAACCAACTTTTCCTGGCTGCGTTGTTTCCTGTCGTGTAATCGGCATGTTAAACATGACAGATGAGGCTGGCGGAGATGACAAACTTCTGTGTGTTGCAGCAGGTGATGTGCGAAAGTCATATCTGCAGGACCTTAATGATGTTCCTGCATATGAACTTTCTGAAATTAAGCATTTCTTTGAAGTCTATAAAACCCTAGAGCCAGGAAAATCTGTGCAAGGCGGAGAATGGGTTGGGCATGAGGCGGCAGAGTTAGAAATCAACGCTTCCTACCAACGATTTAGCGAATCTCACTGATACTTTTTCTCCCTTAGGAAAACCATTTAATTCCTTAAGGAGAGAATGTGATTAATAGCGGAGACACAGCCTGGGTCCTTGCAAGTGCAGCACTTGTTTTGTTCATGACACCAGGGTTGGCAATCTTCTACGGTGGAATGGTGCGAGCTAAAAGCGCACTCAACATGATGATGATGTCATTTGCCGCAATAGGTGTGACCACAATTGTTTGGGTTCTCTATGGTTACTCGCTCACCTTTGGTACTTCACAAGGTGGATTAATCGGAAATTTCAGTCATCTCGGTTTGTCCGGAACTCTCGATCAAGTCGTTGGCGCGGAAGGACATCAAATCCCAACAATTGCCTTTGCGATGTTCCAACTAACTTTTGCCATCATCACTGTTGCACTTTTATCTGGTGCTATCGCAGACCGTGCAAAGTATGGATCATGGGTACTTTTCGTAGCCGTCTGGGTCACTCTTGTTTATATCCCCGTTGCACACTGGGCCTTTGCTAGCCAAGGTGGCAATGGTGGCTGGATCATCGACAAATTAGGAGCACTTGATTTTGCCGGCGGCACAGTTGTTGAGATTAACTCAGGTGCTGCTGCATTAGCGCTCGCACTTGTTTTAGGTAAGCGTGATGGTTTCAAGCGCGATCCAATGCGACCACACAATATGCCGCTAGTTCTATTAGGCGCAGGAATGCTCTGGTTTGGATGGTTTGGGTTTAATGCAGGAAGCGCCCTGTCTGCAGGATCACTTGCTGCAACAGCGATGATTAATACTCAGATTGCATCGGCTGCTGCTTCTATGTCATGGGTTTTGTTTGAAAAGTATCGCGATGGAAAAGCAACAACTCTTGGTGTTGCATCAGGTGCTATTGCTGGCGCGGTTGTTATTACCCCAGCATGCGGTTACATCAACCCACTCGGTGCGCTCCTCCTTGGATTAATCGCAGGTGTTGCAGCGAGCTACGCCGTTTCACGTAAATACAAATTCGGCTATGACGATTCTCTAGATGTCGTTGGTGTCCACGGCATAAGCGGAATCATCGGAATGCTAGGCATCGGACTATTGGCAACTAAAACCGTTAATGACACAGGTCAAGAAGGACTATTCATCAACGGCTCATTTGAGTTGTTAACTCATCAAGTTATTGCGATCCTGGCCGTGGCAGCATTTTCCTTTACGGCAACCTGGCTAATTGCAACAATCATTTCACGCACCATCGGATTCCGTGTTCTAAGAGATGATGAACTAACAGGTCTAGATACGACCTATCACGCAGAGTCTGCATATGACATCACTGGAAATTCAAACCGGTACTAGGCACGAGAAAAGAGATAACTATGAAGCTCATAACTGCAATCGTTAAGCCTTCAAAGGTTGATGATATTAAGCGTGCTCTGCAAGCAGATGGTGTCCACGGAATGACCGTCTCTGAAACCCGCGGATTTGGCCGCCAGAAGGGCCACACAGAAATCTATCGTGGTGCTGAATACACAGTTGATTTCATTCCAAAGGTCCGTATTGAAGTACTAGCAGATGATGCAGAGTGCGATCACATTGTTGATCTCATCGTTGCAACAGCAAACAGTGGATCTATTGGTGATGGAAAGTTGTGGGTAACACCAGTTGAAACAGTTGTCCGCATTCGCACAGGCGAGCGCGGAAGTGATGCGCTTTAAGAAGTAGGGAGCGCTTTTTCTGGACAAGTTTTTAAAATTCGAATCATCGCCTCTTTTTCAGGTGCGGTAAACCACAACTTGTATTTCATCTTCACCGCTATTTGTCTTGACACATAATCACAACGAAAACTCTTTAGCGGTGGCAACCAAGTGGCTGCATCACCATCACCTTTTTGGGAATTCAATCGTCCTTTAACCGCTAACAAATTCATTGGATCATTTGCAAAGGCTTTTCGTTGATCGGCAGTTAATTTAAAGGCACCTGTTTGCCAGGCGTTTGACAGTGCAACCGTGTGATCTATCTGTACCTCTGAACTGGTCGCAACACCTCGCACAAAATTGATCGTCTCCCCCGAAAATGGATCCACCAATGTTCCACTTAAAACGGTGCAGGCATTTGTCTTTTCCTTAAAAACTTCGTTTGTTAAATCCCTTTTCAAAATATCGTTACGGGTATCGCATCCATTGCGATCAACATCTGCCCATGCAGGGCCAAACTGATCTCGGGTGTACCCAGTTTTTGCTGCGCGGCCCTTTGTAATTTGGGCTTGAATGACAGATAAACCAGAGGCAATTGATTCAGCTTTTGCAGGTGTAATCCCAGCGACCAAAAGGCTCAGGACTAGGGCAATCCTGATTTCAATGTGACTCACACGCCCAGTATGCGGGAGTCGGGGATGTGCGACAAGGCGCATCTTCCTGATAGGTTTCCCCCTGCATTCAAGCGTTTCCCTCGCCTGTATGCCTCGGGTGGTTAGCTCAGTTGGTAGAGCAGGTGACTCTTAATCACCGGGTCGGGGGTTCGAGTCCCTCACCACCCACTTACAAGCGTGAGTGTGCCTGAGAAGTAGTTCATTTCAAGTCGATGACTTGGTGAGTATGAATCAGTAGGTCCTTCCTTTAGGGAAGGTTTCAGACAACCTTTAATCCTTAATTATGCAAGATTAAAACTGGACATAAATTAATTAAAGAAATTGTGTGATTACCCAAGCGATACCAGCGCCAATTGCTATTGCAATTAATGCTCCTGTAAACCCGCCACCATC
>WLCR01000099.1 GCA_009705235.1 Actinomycetota bacterium
ACCGCAACAGGTACACCCAAGGTGATCAAGAATCCTTGGAATGGATAAAAGAAATTATCAGCAATCCACACAATATAGATACAGCCAGCAAGCATTATGCACGCATCAATAATTGCTGCTTGATGGCGTTTGATTGGCACGCCTATTGAAACCAAGACCAACCCAGAAGAGTAAAGATCAAGAATTGCACCACCTACTAACCCCAATATTGCAATCAGTGCAAATGGGATAAGAAACCATGTTGGAAGTATTGATGTGAGTGCACCGATCGGATCCATAGCGATTGCTTCACTTAAATCTTTGCTACTAGCAGACAAGGCAGCACCATAAATTACAAGAACGATCGGTACAACAGAAGCACCAAACACAGTCCATCCAACAACGGCCTTGCTTGAAACTGTTCTTGGAAGGTAACGCGAATAATCTGCAGCGCAATTAACCCAGCCAAGTCCTATACCTGTAACTCCAAATATCAGCGCACCGATAAATCCTTGAGTTGGCCCATCCTTGATCGCTGTAACTGCGCTCCAATTGACTGTGTCGATTGTTAGTACCAGGTAAACAACTGTCATCGCGACAGTTGTGATAGTTAGTAATTTTTGCAATTTCATAATTACGCCAAAGCCAAGAACTCCACCAAAAACGGTAAGTGATACCGCTAATACAAATCCAAGTATTAACGCCAGATTTTGATCTACTCCCCCGATTCGAGAGAAAACTGTTCCTGTAGCAAGAGTTGCAAGTGAAACTAAAACTGTTTCCCAACCAACAAAAATAAGATATGACAGTAACCCTGGAAGGATGCTGCCCTTAACTCCAAAGGAAGCGCGAGCTAAAACCATAGTGGGCGCATTCGAACGTTTACCGGCAAGTGAACTTATGCCCACTAGTAGAAATGAAGCAATAGTTCCGATAATCGCTGCACATGTCGCTTGCTTAAAGGAGATACCGAATCCTAGGAAGAAGGAGCCATAGGAAAGAGCCAAGAGTGAGACGTTTGCTCCAGCCCAAGGCCAAAACAAAGAACTAGCGTTGCCTTTTCTTTCAGACTCTTGAATGGTGTTTGGGCCATTTATTTCAAGATCAAATGCCGGCATTCCTACTTTTTCTCACTTTTGCGATACATCAAAAAAGCTACTGCAAGGCTTGCAAGGAGAAGGAAAAACACCCCTGCACCTATTGGAAATGATGAACTCTTCTCAAGTACAGAAGTTGTCATTGGAACCGCTTCGGCAAAATCAGGTGTGGCGTTAAAGGTGTAATCACCTTCAATTACATGTCCGTCCTGACCAACTACTCGGTATTTAACGACAAAAACCCCTGCAGCACTCTGTCCAGAAACCTTGGTTGTTATTCTCCCCGCTTCAATAACAGCATTGTCGTAGCTGACTACCAATCCCGTTGAGTCAGTAACTTCGATTGTATTTACGATCTCTCCATTCAAATTCTGCAAGTCACCACTAAATTCAATCCATACTTCGGTCGGTATCGGATTAACGCTGGCCGACTGTTCTGGAAATGTTGCAATAATTTCAACGTGGGCAGTTGCCTGTGGTGTAGAGAAAAAGGTCAATCCTACTAAACATAGAGAAACAAGTAATCTGCGCATGTGTTTAGTTTAGTCTAGAAAGAAATCAAGAAGGAAATCCTTGGTTCCAGGAGTGACTGAGTACTTTTCTAAATCTGTGATTCCTTCACTTGCGAGTAAAAGATCATCGACAAAGAAATTACCTGTACATTCTTTAGCATCACGATTAAAAATGATGTATGCCGCATCAGCCAAAATCTCGGGTGTGCGACCTGCTACAGCATCGATTCCAGGAATCATCTGAAGGGCGGCTGTATCAATAACTGTGCGTGGCCACAGCGCGTTCACGCCAATGCCATCACGCTTGAACTCTTCTGCCATTCCCAAAACGCACATACTCATTCCGTACTTTGCCATTGTGTAGGCAACATGATTCTTGAACCAAACAGGTTTCATAGAAAGTGGTGGTGAAAGGTTCAAAATATGTGGGTTTCGTCCCTCGGCCGCTGACTTACGCAGATGTGGCAATGCCGCTTGCGAGGTTAAAAAAGTTCCGCGTACATTGACATCAAACATCAAATCAAACCGCTTTGCCGGAGTTTGATCTGTACGAGTTAAATTGATCGCACTCGCGTTATTAATCAAGATATCGATTCCACCAAATGCTTCTGCTGCCTGATTTACCGCCGCCTCTATCTGCAATTCATCACGCAAATCACACTGGATAGCTAGGGCTTTCCCGCCCGCGGCTTCGATTTCAGCTGCGGCGGTATGAATAGTTCCTGGCAGCTTCGGATTGGGATCAGATGTTTTAGCCGCAATTGCAATTGATGCACCATCACGGGCTGCGCGCAATGCGATGGCTAGTCCAATTCCACGAGAACCGCCTGTAATAAAGATTCGTTTTCCTGCAAGTGACATTTACTTACCTTTCTTAGACATGAACTTCATGAATGCTTCCATTGCTTCATCTGATTGCAACGCCATTGCGAAAATTTCAAATTCGGCCTTCATGATCGCAGCAACTGCGTCATGATTTTTGGCCTTCAAAAGTGCTTTTGTATTAATGATTGCCTGGGGAGGTTGCTCAGCAATATGTTGTGCGATCTTCATGACGTGTGCCAGTGGATCCACATCTTTTGCTGCAGCTAAGCCCATTTCAATGGCGGAATCTGCATCAAAGCTTTCACCTGTCATAAATATTCGTGCAGCTCGCTGATAGCCAACCAACTGTGGGAACAAGAAACTAGATCCCGCTTCAGGCACCAAGCCCAAAGACGCAAAGGGCATTGAAAAATTGGCGGTAGTGCCAGCAATGACAACATCGCAATGGAGTAACATCGTTGTTCCAACACCAACAGCATTTCCCTTAACCGCCGCTAGCAAAGGCTTTGGAAAGTTAAGCAATGATGACAAAAATTTTGCAACCTCTGAATCATCTGATGTAGGTGGATTATTCATAAAGTCCATGATGTCGTTGCCAGCGGTGAAGTGATCACCTTCTGCTGTCAGCACTACTGCTCGGATGCCAAAATCCCCGGCCGCTTCATTAAGTCCCTGTGATAAATCTGCATACATAGCGCGCGTCAACGCATTCATCTTTTCAGGACGATTAAAACTGAGGGTTAGCACTCCCCCGTCCTGTGTGGCCAAAATTTCACTCATCCGGGCATCTTATGGGGTGACTAGCGTAATTAAAAAGGGCAGAATGGAGACACGCGGAGAGGCGGATATTTAGATGGCAAGAGATATAACAATTTCAACACGAGAGTTAACTCCATTTGAACAATTGGTTTTGGAGTTGGTCTGCGAAGGCAAATCAAATAGTGCAATTGCTCTTCAGACATCTCATAGTGAAAAAGTAGTGGAAAATACGGTAAGCCGTAGTGCACAAGTTTTTGGAATCAAATCAGATAGTGAAACAAATCTACGTGTTTTACTAGCCCTTGCTTATCGTGCTCACTACGGCGATAAAGCTTTCGATAAATTAAATGTTCCTTGCTCACATTTAGAAATAGGCCCTGACGGAAAATCAATCTGCAATCGTCATATTGACTAAGTTTCGTTCTTTGCGTCACATTTTTTTGAGGGCAACCTCTCTGTAATTTCTGGCGAGTGCAGACCCTCGCATTTTTTTCGATACCTCAACTATTCACAGAGTAGACATGGCACTGTATTGATTTCGAATCAATGCCTAAGAGGGAGAGAGAAATATATGAAACGTAGAACTTTTGACAAGCTAGTCTCATTCGTCGGCCTGGGATTCGCAGCATTACTTTTGATATTTGGTGGACTTCTGAATTTTGGCGCGGGTTTTGCTAACGATTCAGTGCAAAGCCAATTAGAAAATCAAAACATCGCATTTCCAATTGAAGCTGGCCTTCCATCTGAGACAAAAGATCAACTTCTCAAGTGGGCTGGCAAGCAGGTAATAAATGGTGAAATGGCACGTGATTATTCAGATCTATACATCTGGGAGCACATGAAAGCTTCTGCAACAGCGGTTATGGGTCAACCTGCGACGTACTCTGAAGTTTCATCCGCCTATTTAGCAGCACAAAGATCGGGCGGAACGGATACAGCACAGTTGCAGAAACTATCTGATCTTCGTGACACATTGTTTATGGGTAACACGCTTCGCGGAATGCTCCTTGAGGCATACGCATTCGGAACCATGGGAGTTATTGCAGGCTATGCAGCAATTGCGAGTTTTGCTGGTGGTCTCTTATTCCTGTTGTTAGGTATAGCTGGGCTAATGCATATTCGTCGCACTCCTGAGGATGCGACGATTTAACCCCCAACTCTCCGTGAGGGGCTAAAAAAGCGCCCCTGGGTTTATCCCAGGGGCGCTTTCCTATGTAATCAATAACTTTTTAGCGATCTAACTTTCCTGCAATGAAGTCTTCAGTCTTTTGATGAGCTGCCTCATCTGTGTACTGAGTTGGTGGAGTCTTCATGAAGTAACTAGATGGTGACAGCAATGCTCCACCGATCTTGCGATCAAGACCGATCTTTGCGCAACGAAGAGCATCGATGATCACACCAGCTGAGTTAGGTGAATCCCATACTTCCAACTTGTATTCAAGGTTTAGAGGAACATCGCCAAATGCGCGGCCTTCGAGGCGAACGTAGGCCCACTTGCGATCATCTAGCCATGGAATGTAATC